>CAMAKJ010000082.1 GCA_945836055.1 uncultured Clostridia bacterium
AACCGAAATCACCCTGAGCTGTGAAACGGAGGACGCGGTTATCTTCGTTTCCCTGTCCACCGACGGTGAAACCTTCTCCGCTTTTGCGCCCTGCCAGGAGCCGGTCTGCCCGGCGGCGGGATTCGGGACGCTGTACCTCCGTGCCTACGCAGCCAAAGAGGGCTGGGAGGACAGCGAGATGACCGAATGCGTCTTTACGGAGAAGCAGGCGCGGGAGTGGAACCTGTATTTCGGCCAGCTTCACGCCCACACCAACCTGTCCGACGGCCAGGGCAGCGTGGAGGAGGCCTTTGCCCACGCCGCGCAGGCGGAAAACCTGGACTTCTTCGCCGTCACCGACCACAGCAATTCCTTTGACAACGCCGTGGACGGCGCCATTGCTGTGGACGGCGCCACCATCAGTGAAAAATGGGCGGCGGGTAAGGCAGCCGCTGCCGCTGTGACGGACGGAACCTTCGTTGGCATCTTCGGCTACGAGATGACCTGGCCGGAGGACAAGCAGCTGGGGCATCTGAACACCTTCCGCACCCCGGGCTGGCAGACCCGGGATCAGTCGGCCTACGCCAGCCGTCCCACGGCTTTGGAAGCCTATTATCAGACGCTGGCTTCCCAGCCGGATTCCGTCAGCCAGTTCAACCACCCGGGCACGTTCTATGGTGACTTTGAGGACTTTGGCCACTACAGCCCGGCCGCCGACGCCGTGATTACCCTGCTGGAGGTGGCGGGAGAGGACGGCGTCACGGACTGCGCTTACTATAACCGCGCCCTGGATCGGGGCTGGCACGTAGCGCCCACCAACAATCAGACCAACCACAACGGCGGTTGGGGCGACGCCAGCGAGGCGCGGACGGTGGCGCTGGCAAAAGAATTGACGGAGGAAGCCCTTTTCGACGCCCTGGGCAGCCGCCGGGTCTACGCCACGGAGGACGGCGACCTGGAGATTTTCTATGAACTCAACGGCGCGGTCATGGGCTCCGTCATTCCCGCCGCAGGCAATCCGGTGATTCGGGTATCCCTGAATGACCCAACGGACAGCGCCATCGGCGAGGTGGCGGTGGTTGCCGACGGCGGCGTGGTGATTGCCCGGCAGCAGGTGGAAACGGCCTCGGAAACCCTGGAACTGTCCGTCCCCGGCGGATACAGCTACTATTATCTCCGCATTACTCAGCCGGACGGGGATATCGCCGTCACCGCGCCCGTCTGGATGGAGCGGTACGATGATATGGGCATCGACAGCTTCGCTTCGGACACGTCTGCGCCGGTGCGCGGGGAGGAAATCGGGCTGAGCGTGCAGCTTTTCAACCATGAGCCGGTGGATTTCACGCTGGACTCCCTGACGTTTTACGCCGACGATACCCCGATCAGCACCCTCACCGACCCCGGAACAGTTCCGGCAATGGGGACGCTGCAAAAGACAATCTCCTACGCCCATCCGGGTCTGGGCGTGACCCGGTTCCGGGTCGCGGCGGCCGGAACAGTCAACGGCGCACGCCGCACCTATGAAGCGGCCCTCAGCCTAAGCTTCCGCGTTCCGGAGATTATGAAGCGGATGGCCGTAGACGGCTCCCACGACAATGCCGGTGTGGAGAATCTGAGCCGCCTGACCGCCCTGGCTGCTGAGGTGGGCATTGCCGTTGACGTTTTTACGGATTCTCTTCCGGAGAACGCCGATCTGCTGCTGATCACCGCGCCGGCGGAGCCCTTCAGCGAGGGATTTATCCAGCGGACGGCGACCTTTGCCCGGAGCGGCGGCACGGTGATTCTCTGCGGCCAGGCCGATCTGGGAGACTGGAATCTGCACACCGCGTTTGAATTAAACCGGCTCCTGGCCGCCATGGGCGCGACGGTTCGTCTGAATGACGACACAGCCTGGGATGAAGTGAACAACGGGGGCACGGCGGACAAGCTGGCAGCCACCGTGTTCAACCGGGACGCGGAATTGTGCCGGAAGCTGAAATTGGAACAGGTCTACAGCCAGCGGGCGGGCTGCACCCTGGACGCAGGGAACGGGACGTGGCTTGTGAGGGGCCTTTCCACCACCCATGGCCGGGACCTGGATGCCGACGGCGTTTCCACCGGGGAAGAGGCCGTGCTGCTGGCGGGGGAGACTCTGCCGGAGGGCGGACGTGTGTACGTCAGCGGCGGACTGTTCCTGGCGGACGAGGTGATGGAGGCGCCGGACAACCGCTGGGACCCTGCCAGCGCCAACCAGACGATTCTGGAAACGCTTCTGGGAATTGAGCGGGCCGAATTGCCGCTGTGTACCATTTCCCAGATGCGGGGCGGAGAAACCGGGGAGGTGTACCACATTCGCGGCTGGGCGACCTCCGGCACGTCCCACCCCGGCAACGTCTTCCCGGACACGCTGTACCTCCAGGACGACACCGGCGGCGTCGCGCTGATGCCCTTTACGCAGACCGGAATTCAGGTCGGAACGCCCATCGAGGTCGTCGGGCAAAAGGACGTCCGGGGCGGGAATATTGTGCTGAAGATCATGGAATACCGGGTACCGGACGAGCCGCTTTACCGCTATGCCCCGGAGACCTCCCCCAATGAAACAGCCATAGACTACGCCGCAAACGGCGGCAGGCTGGTGCAGATAGAGGGAAAGGTAACGGACGTGACCCTCACCGACGACGGAAGGGGCGTAACCCGTTTCACCCTCGAGGACGGCACAGGTGCGGCGGAGGTCGTTATTGAGGAGGGAATTGTCTCCGGCTCGGACGGCGAGAACACGCTGGCGGACGCGGTGAAGAAGGGCCGGACGGTGCGGGCCATCGGCATTGTACATCTGGACAGCGAGGGCACTCCGGTGATACGGGTACGCAACTGCGACGAGGTGGTTTATATTCCGCCCCGGCGGCTTCCCCCGCCGGCCACCGGGGACAATATCGGATTTGCCGCAGCCGGGATGCTGGTTTCCCTGGCTTGGCTGGTGATTGTGCTGCGGAGGAAAAAACAGAGGGCGGAATAGCGGACGGAGGAAATGAAAATTCCTCAATTCTGCATTTTGCATTCAGCATTCCGCATTCGTAGCGAAATAGACCCCCGTGCCGCTTTCTTGTCTCCGGCACGGGGGGTATTCTATGCAGTTTATTTCCGGTTCAGCTTGTCGGCCTTGCAGAACAGGGCGAAGCCGATGGCAAAGATAACCACCAGCGCGCCTACGGCGATGCTTTCGTTCTGCAACTCCAGCCCGAACACATGGAGCGTCCACCCGGCGGTGAGCTGGCTGATGACGGCAATCAGCGTGGTGCCCAGGAAGGACGCGCCCTTGCCGCAGATGTCCATGAGGCCAAAGTATTCGCCGCTGCGCTCCGGCGGGATGATTTTGCCCAGGTAGCTCCGGCTCAGCGCCTGAATGCCGCCCTGGAACATACCCACCAGCACGGCCAGCATCCAGAACTGCCACTGGCTCACCAGGAACACGGCAAACAGGGTAATGCCGGTGTACGCCGCAATACAGACCTTGATGAGCAGCCCGGTGTCGTATTTTGCCGACAGCCGCCCGAAGATGATGGAGCAGGGAAACGCCACAAACTGGGTCAGCAGCAGCGCCAGCAGCAGCCCCGTGGTGTCCAGGCCCAGGGCGGTGCCGTAGGCCGTAGCCATGTCGATAATGGTGTACACACCGTCGATGAAGAAGAAAAAGGCCAGCAGGTACAGGAAAATGTTCTTCTGCTGCTTGACCTCCCGGAAGGTTCTCCCCAGCTGGCGGAAGGTGGAGGTCACGGGGTTTCCATGCCGCTCCACATAGGCGGTCTGCCGGTAGCGCCGGAGCAGGGGCTGGGTGCACACGAACCACCACACGGCGGTGATGAGGAAGGAAATCACCATAGCCGTGCCCGCGCCGATGCCAAAATTGCCGCCGAAGAGCACCAGCACCAGGCAGAGGATGAAGGGAATCACGGAGCCGATATAGCCGTAGGCGTAGCCCCTGGAAGAAACGTCATCCATCCGCGTCTCTGTGGTGACCTCGGGGAGCATGGCGTCGTAGAAAACCAGGCTGGAGGAATACCCCACCTTGGCAACGACGAACACCACCAGGAAGGCCAGCCAGCTGCCTACGCCGCCCAGAGCCGCGCAGCCCAGGACGCCCAGCAGCATACAGGCCAGGAAGATGGGTTTTTTGAAGCCCTTGTGATCGGCAAGGGTGCCGCAGATGGGAGCAATGACGGCCACTATCAGGGTGGATACGGAGCCGGCGTAGCCCCAGTAGGCCAGGTACATGGACTCGTCCAGTCCGCCGGCGGTGGCCAGGGAGTTAAAGTAGATGGGCACCAGGGTTGTCACCAGCAGGATAAAGGCGGAGTTGCCGATATCATAGAGGATCCAGCTCCGCTCCAGGGGGGTGAGTTTACTCTTTGTCTTCATGATGATCTACCCCATTGCGCAGCTGCCGGCCGCGGCTTTCTCTCCCGCTTTAATGGCGTCCCAGTTGGCGCGGCCGTAGCGCTTTGCCATGGCCAGCATTTCCTCCGCCAGTTCCTCCGTCAGCTGGCCGGGCAGCAGCCGCCAGCGCCAGTTGAAGCCCACGGTTCCGGGCTTGTTCATCCGGGCAGAGTTGTCCAGCCCCAGCCAGTCCTGGATGGGAACGATGCAGTCCTTCGCCACCGTGGACATGGTCAGGGCGATGAGCGCCTTGTAAAGCCGATCGTCGGGGGTATCGTAGTTGCACAGGTAGTCTCGCACCTGCTTTTGGGCGTCGGGAGCCAGACCGGCAAACCAGCCGGCTACGGTTTCGTTGTCGTGGGTGCCGGTGTAGACCACGCAGTTGGAATTGTAGTTGTGGGGCCAGTAGTCGTTGGCCGCGCCGATGTCGGCAGGGTCAACCGCAAACTGCAGCACCTTCATGTTGGGATAGCCGCTGTCTTTCACCAGCCGCCGCACGCCGTCGGTCATGTGACCCAGGTCCTCGGCGATAACATGTACATTCCCCAGGCGGTAGCGGATGGTGTTGAACAGATCCATGCCGGGGCCCTTCTCCCAGTGGCCGTCCTTCGCGGAGGCGGAGGAGGCAGGGATGGAGAAATACTCGTCAAAGCCCCGGAAGTGGTCGATGCGCACCACGTCGTAGAGCTTGAAGCTGTACCACATCCGGCTCACCCACCAGTCAAAGCCGGTGGCTCTGTGGTAGTCCCAGCGGTACAGGGGATTGCCCCACACCTGGCCGTCGGCGGCAAAGGCGTCCGGCGGGCAGCCCGCGATGGCGGTGGATTCGTTGTTCCCGTTCAGCTGGAACAGCTCCGGGTGCGCCCACACGTCCGCTCCGTCGGGGGAGACGTAGATGGGAATGTCGCCCACAATCTGAATGTGCTTGCGGTTGGCGTAGGCCTTCAGCTTCGTCCACTGGCGGTCGAACTGGAACTGCAGGTACTTCTGGAACTCCACTTCGAAGTACAGCTCCCGGTTGTAGTAGTCCACGGCGAAGCCCCAGTGCATCCGGATGTCCTCCGGCCAGGCGCGGAAGGGCGCATCGCCGAAGAAGCCCTTCAGCGCCATAAACAGGGCGTAATCGTTCAGCCACCAGGCGTTGTCCCGGATAAAGGCCTGGTACGCCCCGTTTCCGGCGATGTCGCTGCGCTCGTAGGCCTTGCGCAGCAGCTTCAGGCGGTTTTCGTAGAGCTTGTCGTAGTCCACCTTGGCGGGGTTGCTGCCGAAGTCCGCTTCCTCGCACTCCTCCCGGGTCAGCACGCCCTCTTCCACCAGGGCGTCCAGGCTGATGAGGTAGGGGTTGCCCGCGAAGGCGGAATAAGACTGATAGGGGGAATCGTCGGAGCCGCCGTGGGCGGTGGCTCCCAGGGGCAGAATCTGCCAGTAGCGCTGCCCGGCCTTTTCCAGCCAGTCCACGAAGTCATAGGCCGCCTGATCGAAACAGCCGATGCCGTACCGGGACGGCAGACTGGTGACAGACAGCAGGACACCTGCGTAACGGTTCATAATTTCTTCTCCTTTTCACCCCAGGGCGGGGGTTTTTGAGTGCGGCACACGGAAAGCAGAACTCAAAGTGCAAAATGCGAAATTGCGGTATTTCCTTCGGAAATCCTTATCCATCATTCAGCACTTTGCATTCTGCATTTCTCTTTTTCTCCAACAGTATAGTACGTTTTCTTCGTTTCGTCAACAAAAAAGCGGCGCCCGGTTGGGGCGCCGCATGAAATTATCTCCGCTCTCTGACCAGCATGGGGGTGAACAGGGGCTTGTCGAAAAGAGCCACAAACCGCTGGCATTTGACCAGAAAGGCGTAGTATACGTTATACCCGCAGCCGGACATGGTTTCCGCATTGGCCATGCCCTTGGCGAGAATCACGTCCGCCTCCCGAATGGCCCGGGCAGCCTCATCGCTGAGCTGATCCACCTGGGTGCCCGGAACACGGTTTCCGTTGTCGATCACCGGGAAGGGAAGTCCCACGGCGGCGGCATCCTCCCGGGTGGCGTCGTTCAGGGTTACACTGCCCCGGACGCAGAAGGTAATGGCGAGGCTGGGATACTTTTCGGCGATTGTCTCGGCGAACACCCGGTCAAAGCCGATCTCTCCGGCGTTGTCCGTCAGATACAGAAGCCGCTTTCCCCGTTCCAGATCATGGCAGAAGTCGGCGTATGCCTGAGCGTCCAGCTCCATTTCCAGCGCCTTGTCCAGCATTTCCTCCAGGGTATCAAAGCTGACCTTTCCCTGCAGGGCGGAAAAGTCCAGGTAGTTTCCCAGAATGGCAAACTGCAGTCCCGCGAGAACGGGGTCGGCGGCAGCGGCTACCTTCTCCCGAATCCGGGGCAGCCGCTCCAGTACGAAGCGGTTGGAGTCCAGCTTCTCCTGCCGGAACCGGTCGATGGGCAGGCCGTACATCTCATGGAGCAGATCGGCAATCTGGGGGTTAAACCAGGGGGAGGATACCCCCTCCGGCGCGTCAAGGACCATCTTCATAAGCTCCCGGGCAAAGCGCATGGACTGCGCTTCCGTACCGGCAGACCGGGCGACCTCGATATTCCGCCTCAGCAGACACTGCAGGCACTGGGTATCGATGGGAATGCTCATACCTTCAGCTTGACGACGACCTTGACAAAGTCATTGGGCACGTCCAGATGCCGGCCGGGCATATGGGCATCCTCGGGGAACGCCACATAGCAGACGCCCTCATTGATGGTCATGTACTCGAAGGGGCCGGAGTACTTGCCCACGTCCTTGGTCTCGTTGAACTCGCCCTCCAGCTTGCAGTCGGCGAGGTCCGCCCAGCCCATCACTTCCTTGCCCTTGACAATGTACTGGATGTCCAGATACTTGCGGTGAGCCTCCGCCAGGTCGGGGGCTTTGGTGGTGGTTGCCGCGATGAAGAACCGGTTGCCGTCGGACAGGGGATAGTTCTTCTTGTCTTCATACTCGGTCAGGGCGTTGACGGCGTCAAAGGCCTCGTCAATGCCGGGCAGCAGGGCGGCATACTTTTTGATATCTTTCCAGGGACATACGATCATGGGGGTTCCTTCCTTTCTTTTTCAGGGAAGCTCTGAAGAAATCGGGTTAAGCTGGCGCAAAAGATTCGCTGCTTAAGCCGCGGACGATTTGTTCAGAGGTTCCTTATTTCTTCTTTTTATGACAATTCCGATCAAAAAAGCGATAGCCGCGGGAAGAACAAAGCACATGGCGTTCACCATAATCCACACAGAAAAAGGCGCGGAATTCAATGTGGTTACATACCGCCTGTAATCAGCGATTGTTTTCACAATAAAACAGGCCAAGAGAATCCCGCTTATTCCATTGCACGCCTTTATTACAGTTTCCTTTTTCATATACGTCCTCCTTAAGCGTGATATTTTGACAAATTGGAATTTGTGCACCTGACGTGATCGGCCTACGGCCGATGCAATGCTGCGCATTGCAAGGAACGGATTGCCACACCAGTGTGCGCACTGGTTCGCAATG
>CAMAKJ010000083.1 GCA_945836055.1 uncultured Clostridia bacterium
CATGGCATTCAAGAGGTCAGCGGTTCGATCCCGCTTATCTCCACCATGGGTACACTGAGTATTATTTTTTACTCACTTTCTTTGGAAAGTGGGTTTTTTATGCCGCAATATGAACAATATCCAGGCCCATGCTGAACTGCTCAAAGTCGATGTTGAAGTCGATGTGCAGCTTGTAGTCCCGGTAGACCTCTACCCTCTTGATAAGGCAGTTGACGATCATCTTCTTGGCTTCGATACTTGCGGTATCATACATATCAGCCCACGAAATAATATCGTCATACTGAGCGTTCAAGGATGCGAGGACTGCCTGTCCCTCGTCATAGGCCGCTTGCGCTGCCTCGAGCTGCTGCTGAACTTCGAGACATTTTGTCTCAGCGTCAGCAATCAGGGAGCCGAGTAAGTCCTGCGAAAAGGCGCTTTCCCCACGCAGAGACTTAATGACCTCGGCTTTCAGCATATCCAGCTCGGCGGCAGCTTTCGCGTGTTCGGCCCGGACGCTGCGGAGCAGCGCCTTCCGCTCGTCCATCTTTTCCTTGTAACGGACGTTGACGATTTCGCTTTTGGGGACAGCCTTCATCCGTTCAAAGATCTGCCGCACCACTTTATCTATGATGGCGTCAAGGGTCTTCAATACCGTTCTGACGGGCCCCGGCCGTGTTTGGCTTCAGACCATGCCCATCTGCAATGTGGCAAATGCGATCCGACCCTATATTCCAACTGGCAGCAATACCTGATGTTATGGATAAAGAAAAAGAACCGGTCTTGTCCATCTGGGTAGATTGGGAAAACCGCGTGATTTCTTTTCAGAAAGCGGAAGGATTTGAAAAGCTGGAGTATCCGACCCATGACGAGATGTTTGCCTTTGAAATTGAGAAAGGGTCAGGAGGATTCGCAATTCAGTGATGAGCATCTAAAAGGTTCATTTGATTTTTGCCTGGAGCGACGGTTACGAGCCACACATCGCAAACCCCGTCCGATGACGAAGGCAGATAATCGCCAATGTTTATAGAAAAACGTTATGAATGGGAACATCCCGAAAATATTTGGCCGTCCAACCCTCGATGGTTGGACGGCTTCGTAGTTTCATTCGATTGAAAGGGGCGTACTTATGAACATCCGAAAGAATATCGATTACACCGAAATGTATACAGCTCTTGATTTTGCGATGGAAGCTGCCGGAAAACAGCAGATGGAATTGTACTGTGAAATCGGGAAGGCTGTAAGCCAGCGCACGGAAAAGGGAGCGGCAGTTGCCGCAGCTGAATACCTGGCTAAGAAGTACCCGGATGTTCAGGGATTCTCTCCCCGGAATCTTCGCCGGATGCGGGATTTTTACCGGACTTATAAATCACCAGAATTGAACACTTTGGACAGTCGGTGGCGGAGGTGTATCAGGACTTCATTTTCGCCAAAACTGCGGAGGGCGTTTGCTACACCTGTGCTGACTGCCTGATTCAATACCGAAAACGATCTTCTCAACCACCATAGGGGTAATCTGCCCGTTTGACCGCTCGGCTGGGGGAAGGTTTCACAGTAAATCGTCTGCGGCTGGTCGGCGTATCTTCTGCCGTCAGCGCTTGCCGATTTCATCAGAGCTTCCCTAAAAAATGCTGTACAGAAGGATTCCCAACGCGCCCGCGCCCGCCATGACCCAGATGGGATTGAGTTTCCACTTCCGCAGAAAAAACAGACCGGCCAGGAAGAGGAATACCGAAATATAGTTGATGCCGGTCAGATCCGCAGGCAGGGAACGCTGACCGTAAACGGACAGAATCAGCAGGGAAAGACCTGCCGACGCGATCATGGCGATCACTGCCGGGCGCAATCCCGCCAACACGCCCTGAACCACCGTCAGACCCCGGAACCGGTAATACACAAAGGCCAGGGTCATGACGATCACGCAGGAGGGAAACACGCATCCCGCGGTTGCCACCAGCGCGCCGGGAAGACCCGCAACCTGGATGCCGACAAAGGTTGCCGAATTGATGGCGATGGGGCCGGGGGTCATTTCCGCGATGGTCATGATGTCGGCAAACTGGGTCATGGTCAGCCAGGGATGCAAATCCACCACCTGCTCCTGAATCAGCGGCATGGCCGCATACCCGCCGCCGATGCTGAACAGTCCAATCTGGAAAAAGCTCCAGAACAGCTTCAGCAGGGTCATACTCAGGCTGCCTCCTTTCCCCGTCTGTCGGTCTGCAAAGCGCCGAGGATGCCGCAGACCAGAATAATGAGAATGATGTTGACGTTGAAAAACCGCACGGCCATGAACGATCCGATCATCACAAGCACGGGCAGCACCCGCTTGCTTTTCAGCACGCCCTGAATCATCGTGATGACCACATCACAGATCACCGCCGCCACGCCGGCCAGCATACCGTTCATTGCCATACTGACGAAGACGTTGTCCCGGAACGCCTGATAGAACAGGGAAATGACCGAGATAATCACCAGCGGGGGCAGAACGGTGCCCAGCACCGTCACCAGCGCCCCTGAAATTCCCGCTGCATGGTAGCCCACCAGAATGGAGGCGTTCACCGCTATGGCGCCGGGAGAGGACTGGGCGATGGCGGTTAAGTCCAACATTTCCTGTTCGTCAATCCAATGCAGCTGCTCCACAAATTTCCGGCGCATCAGCGGGATGATGACAAAACCGCCGCCAAAGGTGCAGGCGCTGAGCTGAAGCGTAGACAAAAACAGCGTCCGATATTTTCCTTTTGCCTGTTTCATGCAATACCCTCCTTTTTGTTCCAGTATAGCGCTTGACTTCCTAATTATCAATAAGTTTTTCATATAAGGACGGAATCCCTATGACCCTGCGTCACATGAAAATCTTCCTGTCGGTGTGCGAAAACGGCAGCAATACCACCAAGGCTGCGGCGGCGCTCCACACGACGCAGCCGGCGGTGAGCCTTGCCATCAAGGAACTGGAACAATACTACGGGGTAGCGCTGTTTGAACGGATCGGGAAACGGCTGCGCATTACGGAGGCCGGAAAGCGGCTGCTGGAATACGCTTCCGGATCATTTATCACCGCAATAAATATCTGCAGGCGTCTGCCAGGTGTTTTCTGGACCTGTGCCGGGATTACGAAGCGGAGAACGCGGATTCCTTTGACTTGTTTCAGGGAAGCTCTGAATAATGAGGTGAGCGCTGGCAGCAGAAGATTTTGGCACAGGCGAAAGTTCTGAAAATGCGGGAATACTGGATGTATTTCCCATTTTTAGAACTGCACGCCTGGGGCAAAAGATTCGCTGCGAAAGCCGAAACCGAATTGTTCAGAGGTTCCTTAGGGAACGCTGAAAAATCGTCTGGGGCTGAACGGCAAATCCTCCGCCGTCAGCTCTTGCCGATTTCATCAGAGCTTCCCATAGACAATGCGACTGAATCCCGCAGAAGCGCAGCATTCAGCGGGCACTGGACAAAATCAGGCAACGGCCGGAGGGAAAGGAGGAAGAATATGGTTCCCGTCATGCATATTATGATGAAACCGGCCAGTGGCTGGTACTATCAGCAGTATATCCCGTGCCTGGATCCTCTGGAGGAGGAGCGCGGCGGCCATGCCTGGTCCCTGACCCCGGAGCGGTATGCCCAGTATCTGAAAACGGCCTTTGACTGCTGGTATCAGGACGCGATGTCGGGTCGTATCACCGTTATCCATAACCTGCTGCTGATGCTGAACGGCCAGCCTCCGGAGGCCTGCGGAATGAGCGGAATTGCAGTATGTGGTGGAGGCTGACGGCGTTGGACCGGTACCCCCTGGGAAATCTGAATTGGGACAGCATTCGGGAACTGGACGAAAAGAGAAAAGAACTGGGCTTTATCAAGGAAAGCGCAGTGGTGCAGCCCGAGTGCGTACAGTGCAAATGGCGTATGCTCTGCAGGAGCGGATGCCGCAGATCATGGAAACGCGTCTCCTGATGATCGTCATGGTGCCGTTGGCCCCCGACGAGCTGCGGATGGGATGTTCCGGCATGGACGCGGCGCGTACGGAATTGCTGCCGAAAAGCACGCATTGGTGATTGACATTGCCGAAGCGTCACGGTATAATGAATACGCAATGGAGCCGGGGCGTGAAAGACGCCAACGGCTCCGTTTGCTTTTTTTGAGGTGATGGAGATGCTCTCACAGAAATATCGCGGCATGCTCGGCAAAGCGTCGGTAATCATGGAGCTGAGCGCCTTTGCCGGCGCCCGCGCCCGGGAAATCGGTGCGGAAAATGTGTTTGACTTCAGCTTGGGCAACCCCTCCGTGCCCGTTCCCCAAGCCTATAACGCCTGTGTGTCCGGGCTGCTGAACAGCGAACCCTGCCGTGCTGTGCACGGCTACAGCCAGGGCTTAGGCAACCTGGAGGCCAGAACCCGGATCGCGGCCTCTCTGAACCGGCGCTACGGCATGAACTATGAACCGGACGACCTGTTTATGACGGCAGGCGCCGCCGGCGCACTGGCGCACGCTCTCCGGCTGGTGACCCAGCCCGGGGACGAGGTGCTGACCATTGCGCCTTATTTCCCGGAATACAGGCCCTATGTGGAGCTGGCAGGCTGCACACTGACGGTGACGCCCGCCTGCCCGGACAACTTCCAGATCGACTTCGACGCACTGGAAAGAACGATGAACCCCCGGGTACAGGCCGTTCTGATCAACACGCCAAACAATCCCTCCGGCGCGGTGTATTCTGCCCGGACCATGGAACGGCTGGCACACTTTCTGGGGGAAAAGGAGCGGCAGTATGGCCATGAGCTTTGGCTGATCTCGGACGAGCCGTACCGCGAAATCCTTTTCGACGATACGCCGCCGGTATACCCCTCCCGGTTTTACCCCCGAACCCTCAGCTGCTACTCGTTTTCCAAGTCTCTGTCCATCCCCGGCGACCGGATCGGGTATCTGGCGGTGAACCCCGCCTGCGGCGAGTCGAAGACCGTGACCCGGATGGCGGCGCAGATTTCCAGAGGCATTGGCCACGACAGTGCCGCGACGCTGGTTCAGCGGGCAGCCGCCGCCTGCTGCGATATGACGGCGGATTTCTCCGTTTACCGGCGCAACCGGGATTTGCTGCTGAAGGAACTGACGGCGCTGGGCTTTTCCATTGTGCGCCCGGAGGGAACGTTTTACATGTTTCCCAGAGCGCTGGAGGATGATGCCGCGGAGTTCTGCCGAAAGGCAATGGCCTATGATCTGATTCTGGTTCCGGGAGATACCTTCGGTGTGGCGGATCATTTCCGCATTGCCTACTGCATGGAGACGGAGAAGGTGGCCCGTTCGCTGGAGGCGTGGCGGCGCTTCGTCCGGACGGAATACGCGCAGGGATAACAAAAGGGCTTTCCCGCCCATCCGGAGCATCCGGTGAAGGCGGGAAAGCGTTTTTTGCAATTTGGGTCTTGCAAAAATCCGGAAAATGATGTATACTTAGCATCAGTTAGCATATGCAAACTCAACACACCATTTCGGAGGTATCTATGATGACAATTGACGATTTGCGCGTCGGGCAATCCGGCGTGATTGACCGGGTTGGCGGAGAGGGACCTCTGCGCCTGCGCTTCCTGGACATGGGCCTGATTCCGGGAACCCAGGTGACGCTGCAGAAGATTGCGCCCATGGGCGACCCAATCCAGATTCAGGTGCGGGGCTATGAACTGACCATCCGCCGGGAGGATGCCCGGCAGATCACGCTGCGGGAGGAAAGGGTATGATTTTCGCTTTGGCAGGCAACCAGAACTGCGGGAAAACCACCCTTTTCAATGCCTTAACCGGCTCCAACCAGCATGTGGGCAATTTCCCCGGCGTGACGGTGGATCAGAAGGTGGGCGATATCAAGGGGACGGAGCACCAGGTGGTGGATCTGCCCGGCATCTATTCCATCCGCCCCTACACCCAGGAGGAGATCGTCACCCGGGACTTCATTCTCAAGTCCAGACCCGACGGCATCCTGAACATCGTGGACGCAACCAATATCGAGCGCAACCTCTACCTGACGCTGCAGCTTCTGGCACTGAAGATTCCCACGGTGATTGCCCTGAACATGATGGACGAGCTGCGGGGCAACGGGGGCAGCGTAAATGTGAAAAAGATGGCGGAGACCATCGGCGTACCGGTGGTTCCCATTTCGGCGGCAAAGAATCAGGGCATCAGCGAACTGGTGGACACCCTCATCGATACCGCCTCCCACAGGGTGCTTCCCAAGGTGCTGGACTTCTGCCCGGAGGGCCCCGTGCACCGGTGCATTCACGCGGTGTGCCACATCATCGAGGATCACGCCCAGAGAATCCACATTTCCCGCCGTTTCTGCGCCATGAAGCTCATTGAGGGGGAGCCGGATTTCTTCGACGCTCTGGCGCTGAGCCAGAACGAGAAGGAGCTGATCGAGCACACCATCATCGAGATGGAGTACGAGACCGGCCTGGACCGAAACGCGGCTCTGGCGGACATGCGCTACAACTTCATTGAAAAGGTCTGCGCCGAGTGCGTGGTGAAGGCTCATGAGAGCAAGGAACACCGGCGCAGTATGCAGATCGACAAGGTGCTGACCCACCGGTTTTTCGCCATTCCGCTGTTCGTGGCCATTATGGGACTGGTGTTTTTCCTGACCTTCAATGTGGTGGGGGCGTTTCTGTCGGATCTGATGGCCTACGCCGTGGACGGGCTGACCATCCTGGCAGACCGGGCCCTGACGGTCTACGGGATTAACCCCGTGGTACATAGTCTGATTATCGACGGCATTTTCTCCGGCGTTGGCAGCGTGGTGAGCTTTCTGCCCCTGATTGTGACCCTGTTTTTCTTCCTGTCCATCCTGGAGGACAGCGGCTATATGGCCCGTGTGGCCTTCGTCATGGACAAGTTGCTTCGGAAAATCGGCCTTTCCGGCAGGAGCTTCGTGCCCATGCTGGTGGGCTTCGGCTGCTCCGTTCCCGCCATTATGGCGACGAGAACCCTGTCCTCCAACCGGGACCGGAAAATGACCATTCTGCTGACGCCCTTTATGAGCTGCTCGGCAAAGATTCCCATTTACACCCTGTTTGCCGCGGCGTTTTTCCCGGGGCGTGAGCTGATCGTCATGCTGGCGCTGTACTTTGGCGGCATCGTGGTGGGAATTCTCATTGCCCTGCTGCTAAAGACCACCGCTTTTAAGGGCAACCCCGTACCTTTCGTCATGGAACTGCCCAATTACCGCCTGCCCTCTCCCAAATCGGTTATGCTTCTCATGTGGGAGAAGGCCAAGGATTTCCTTACCCGGGCGTTTACGGTGATTTTTGTGGCAACCGTGATCATCTGGTTCATGCAGACCTTTGACATCCGCTTCAACGTGGTGGAGGACAGCGCCGACAGCATTCTGGCTGCCCTGGGACGGCTGGTCGCGCCTATCTTCGCTCCCCTGGGCTTCGGCGACTGGCGGATGGTGACGGCGCTGGTGTCCGGCTTCACCGCCAAGGAAGCGGTGGTAAGCACCTTCGGCGTGATCCTGGGCGTCAGCACGGAGCAGCTGGGCGCTGCGCTGCATTCCCTGTTCACCCCCGCGTCGGCGGCCAGCTTTCTGGCCTTCTGCCTGCTGTACACCCCCTGTGTGGCGGCGGTGTCCACAATCAGATCGGAGCTGAATTCCGGCTGGAAAACCGTGGTCGTGGTGATCGCTCAGTGCGTTGTGGCGTGGCTGGCGGCGCTGCTGGTGTATCGTGTGGGGCTGGTGCTGCTATGAGCTGGTTGGATTGGCTGCTTTTGGCCCTGATTGTCGGCTACTGCCTGTATCTGCTTCTGCGGAAAAAGAAAAAAGGCGGCTGCTGCGGCGACTGTGCGCGATGCCGCGGCTGCGGAAAACAGGATGGCGCGTAGAATCCCCATTAGGGAAGCTCTGATTAAATCGGCAAGAGCTGACGGCGGAAGATTTTGTCACAGCC
>CAMAKJ010000084.1 GCA_945836055.1 uncultured Clostridia bacterium
TGTGGCTGTACTGCTGCCTGAGCATCCTGTTCTACGGCGGCGCCCTGAACCGGTATCTGATGGAGAAGTGATTTGGAATGCAGAATGTTGAATGCTGAATGCAAAATGAAGGTATCCCCTTCGGGGATACAATAAAAAGAAGCGATCAAGGAACATTTCTCCAGGTAATCAAGAAATTTCTGGATTGTTTATCCGCAGTTCACAGTTTTTTGGTAGAGTGAGCCGAAAGGAGGAATGCGGGATGTTTGGATATGTAACCGCAAGCTGGAAGGAACTGACCCAGCCCCAGCGGGAGCGCTACGGCGCGGTGTACTGCGGCATCTGCCGGGAGATTCGGGAGCGGGCTTCCAGCGCTGCCAGAATGAGCCTGAGCTACGACATGGCGTTTCTGGCCCTGCTGCTCATGAGCCTGTACGAGCCGGAGGAGGAAAGCGGCAAAAAGGCCTGCAACCTCCATTCCATAAAGCCCCGGCCCTGGGTGGACAATGAATACATCCGCTACGCCGCGGACATGAACGTGGCGCTGAGCTACTACAACTGCCTGGACGACTGGCAGGACGACGGAAAACGCTCCGCGAAATTGCTGGCTGACAAGCTGGCGCCCTTCCAGCAGGATTTGGAGAAGCGCTGGCCGCGGCAGTGCGCCGCCATCCAGACCTGCATTTCCCGGCTTTCTCAGCTGGAAAAGGAAAACTGCCCCAACCCCGACGAGCCGGCCGCCTGCTTTGGGGAGCTGATGGCCCGGATTCTCGTGTACCGGGAGGACATGTGGGCAAAGGATTTGGGACAGATGGGCTTTTCCCTGGGGCGGTTTATCTACCTGCTGGACGCGGCGGTGGATTACGACAGGGACAAGCGGAAGGGAAAGTACAATCCCTATCTTGCCATGGGCATGGACAAGGACGAAAAACGGTGGGAAGAATACCTGGTTCTCGCCATGGGCAGATGCACGGAAAGCTATGAAAAGCTGCCCCTGGTGCAGGACAAGGCGCTGCTGGACAACATTCTCTACAGCGGCGTCTGGGTGAATTACAGAGGGAAGAGTAAGAAGGAGGACGCCCATGATTGACGATCCTTATAAGGTACTGGGGGTCAGCCCCGACGCTTCCGACGAAGAAATCAAGCGGGCCTACCGGCGCCTTGCCAAGAAGTACCACCCGGACTTAAACCCCGGGGATCAGGAGGCCGCCCGGAAGATGCGGGAGGTCAACGCGGCCTACGAGCAGATCAAGAACCCGGAAAAGGCCCAGAGCCAGGGCTCGGGCGGCGGCTATGGCGGCTACGGCGGTTATGGCTACGGCGACCCCTTCGGCGGCTACCGCCAGCAGTCCTACGGCGGCGAGCAGACGGGGAGCCAGTACCAGCAGGCGGCGATGCACTACATCCAGTACGGCCGCTTCCAGGAAGCGCTGAATGTGCTGAACAGCGTCACCGACCGGGACGCCCGGTGGTACTACCTCAGCGCTCTGGCCAACGACGGCCTGGGCAATCAGGTGACGGCGTTGGAGCACATCCGCCGGGCGGTGAGCATGGACCCGGACAATCCGGAGTATATGAGCGCCCTGAACGAAATCGAGCACGGCGGCGCGGCCTACCGCCGGCAGGCGGGGAATTTCCGGGGCTTTGCCATGGGCGGCAGTCCCTGCGCCAGCCTGTGCCTGTGCTATTTTGTCAATATCTTCTGCTGCGGCGGAAGGGGCTTCTTCTGCTGCTAAAGATTGATCGTTTACCCCCGCAGACGGTTTATGCTGTCTGCGGGGGATTCTTTATGGAATGGGGAAAAGGCTTCCCTCTGGGGAAGCTGGCAAAAATCTCTGATTTTTGACGGAAGAGGGGCGGTATTGCACTCCGACAATCGGAACGCTGCGGCAAATTCGTACCCGCGCATCCCCGCATCCGTCAGCCCTTCGGGCTGCCGCCTTCCCCAAAGGGGAAGGCATTGCCGCTGAATACTATGGAATCTCTGAATAAATCGTCTCCGGCTGGACAGCGGATCTTTTCCCCTATCCGTTCAGTTCCAAAACCGGGAAATACATACAGTATTCCTCCGTTTTTGGAACTTTCGGCTATGGAAGAATCTCTCGCTGCCAGCTCTTGCCGATTTAATCAGAGCTTCCCTATTTCACAAGTTAATCCCATTTTAAGAAATCCCCCTCTTTCATCTTAAGAAACCGGGTGGTATAATAAAGAAAAAACCAGGGTAGTGGGAGGAAATCTGCATGTATAACATTTTGATCTGTGACGATCAGCCGGACATCGTCAACGCGCTGAAAATCTATCTGGCGCCGGAGGGGTACAACCTCTTCGAGGCCTTCACCGGCCAGGAAGCGGTGGAGATCGCGAAAAACAACGATATCCACCTGATTCTGCTGGACGTGATGATGCCGGTCATGGACGGCATCACCGCCACCGCCAAAATCCGGGAGTTTTCCAACGCCCCCATCATCCTGCTCACCGCCAAGTCCGAGACCGAGGACAAGGTGCTGGGGCTGAACGTGGGGGCGGACGACTATATCACCAAGCCCTTCGTCCCCGTGGAGGTGCTGGCCCGGGTGCGCTCTCAGCTTCGCCGGTACGCCCAGCTGGGCAGCCGCCCGGAGGAGGGCAGCGGCAGCATCACCATCGGCGGAATCACCCTGGACGACCGCACCAAAACCGTCACCGTGGAGGGGGAAGCTGTCTCCCTGACACCTACGGAGTACGCCATTTTGCACCTGCTCATGGCGAACCCCGGGAAGGTGTTTTCCACCAAGGTGCTCTATGAATCCGTGTGGCAGGAGGCGGCGCTGGGCAGCGAGGGCGCCGTCGCCGTCCACATCCGCCATCTCCGGGAGAAAATCGAGATCAACCCCTCGGAGCCGAGGTATCTGAAGGTGGTCTGGGGGCAGGGCTATAAGATGGAAGGGGGAAACTGATCTGCGGTACAACATCGCCTTTAAGTTCCTGGCCGTCGCCCTGTGCGCCCTGATGCTGCTCACCGCCGCTGCCAGCGGCTTGGGGATCGTGGCGCTGATGGAGCAGGGATTGTTCGACAAGACCGCAGCGGAGCTGCGGGAAGAAAACATCCGCTCCACCGGCCGGAGCTTTGCCATGCAGACGGCGAGCCACTATGCCGACTCCCAGCTGGGCGGCTGGCCGGAGGAGCTGGAAGAGCCGGACTGGCAGTACGGCTGGGGGAGCAGGTACGGCGGCTGGTTTTACGGCGCCTTTGACCTGGATGCCTCCGCCTATGCCCTGAAAGACGCGGAAGGCAATGTGCTGGAGCAGGACGGAGCGGAACGCCTGTCCAACGCCTCCACCTATGTCTTCCCGGTCAGCGGCTCTTACAAATACGTCCTCTCCGTGGAGCCGAAACAGGAGCCGGTGTTGGAAACAACAGCGGAGGAAATCCTGAATTTCATCCCGGAAGGTAGGGAAATGGGGGTCTACCGCATTTCCATCGACTATGAATCCGGCAGCGAAAGCGCCAGCGGCGGCGCTGACCCCATCGGATACATTCAGAACGTGAGTGGTACGGTGGTGTTTACGGCCTCTGAGCCGGGGATGGTTGAGCTGCCCTCCGCGCCTGTCCAGACCGTTACCTTCCGGGACGAAAATGACAATATCCTCTATCAGGCAGAGAACGTTGCCTCCGACTGCTTTTCTCTGGACGCGGAAGGCCGGTTTACCTTTGACAGCTCCGTGCAGCTGCTCCCCGAAGGGACGCAGAGGAACAACGTTCCTTCTGAGGGCGCGGATACCTGCAGCGTTTCCATGACCTATCGGACGGAAACAGGGGACAAAAGCAGCGCCGCTGTGTTCAGTGAGACACCCGTGGGACGGCTTTCTTACGACGAGGACGGGACGCTGCTGTTCCGCGCTTCCAGATACTTTTCCCTGAATGTTCCGCAGGACGCACTGGTTACGGCTGTGGAATTCCGGGACGCAGAGGACGCCGTCCTCTATAAGGCCGGAAGCGACGAGGGCGTGGGAACACTGGACACAGGGGAAAACGGTGTGCTCATCTTCCGCACCCATGCATCTATCGCAGGCTCGGCCTCCGCAGCGGAGGAAACCGCGTCCCTGGAGACGATCGGCGCTTCCGTCTACGACGACATCCCCTTTGAGGATGCGGAGGTATATGGCGCCACCTTCTCCTATACGTCGGAGACTGCCGGCGTGGGAAGCATAAACGCCACCCATGTGGAGCCGCTGGGCGTGCTGATCCGAAACGATGCGGGTGTTCTCTTCTTCCGGTTCCGGGCGGACAGCGCTTTCTATCAGGATAATTTCCCGGAGGATGCGGTGATTACCGAAGTGGAATTCCGGGACGAGGAGGACACGGTGCTGTACCGGGCGGAGAATCCGGAAGGCGTAGGCGAATTTGACTGGAACACCAATGGAACGGCGGCCAGCTTCCGGGTATCTGCGGCGGCGGAAGCCCGCGCGATGACAGCACAAACCCCGCTTCTGGAGACGACTCCGATGGAAACGGAGACCGTTCCCGGCGAAACCGCTCCCACAGAAACCCTTCCGGCGGAAGCGGAGACCGCTGCCGGTGAAGCTGCCCTGACGGAAACCGAACCGGAGGTTGTTACCGGCGATCCGGTGCCCTCCGCCGAACCCTTGGGGCCGGTATTCACGGACGACGAGGTTCACACCGCCGAATACTGGGACACCGAGACCCAGCAGACCATGGCGGTCACCTACCGCCATGCCGCGATGCCGGATTATACCCTGGAGCTGACCGTGGCGCCGGGGGGCTACCGCAATGACTATGCGTACCCGGTGCTGGAGCTGCTGCAGAATTACCGCAATTATCTGTTTGCCGCGCTGGGCATCAGCCTGCTGCTGTTCGCCGTGCTGGCGGTGTACCTGTGCTGCGCCGCCGGACGGAAGCCCGGCAGGGAGGAGACCCACGCCGGTGGCTTCAACTGCATCTGCCTGGATGCCTATCTTGCGGCGGGGGCGGTGCTGATCGTCGGCCTGGGGGCACTGATTGCGAATTTTGCCGACGACCTGTTCCGGCAGAACCTCCAGACCGCTCTGGCCGGAGTGCTGGGAGCGGGATACCTGATGTGTCTGATCTTCGTGGGCTTCTGCTTTGCCTGCGCTGCCCAGTTCAAAACCCCCGGCGGCTACTGGTGGCGGAATCTGCTGTGCTGGCGGCTGATGAATCTGCTGGTCAAGTGCATGCATGGCTTCTTCACCGGCTGCGGCTGGGTGTGCCGAAAGCTGCCCAAGGTCTTTGCGGTGCTCTGGGGCTGGGTGCTGGCGCTGCTGGGACTGCTGAAGCGCATCTGGTTCTGGCTGTGGGGACTGGTGAAGAAGGCCGGGGCGAAGGTTGGCAAGACCGCAAACCGCTTCTACTCCATGATGCCCCTGACCTGGCAGTGGATGCTTACGGGCCTTACCATGGTGCTGCTGCTGTTCGTGGCCATTGCCACCCGCTCCGAGGGAATGCTGGTGCTGTGCCTCATTGCCTGCGTGGCGGTGGTGCTCTACGGCGCTTACTGCTTCGGCATTCTGTTGGACAGCGCCAAGCGCATGAGCAAGGGTGACCTGGACACCAAGGTGGACGACAAGCTGCTGTCCGGCGGCTTCCGGGAATTCGCCGGGGAGCTGAACGACCTGGCGGGAGTGGCGGTTGTGGCGGCCCAGAAGCAGCTCAAATCCGAGCGGATGAAAACGGAGCTGATTACCAACGTTTCTCACGACATTAAAACGCCTCTGACCTCCATTATCAATTATGTGGATCTGCTGCAGAAACCCCACACGCCCGAGGAGGAAAAGACCTATCTGGAGGTGCTAAACCGCCAGTCCCAGCGCCTCAAGAAGCTCATTGACGACCTGATGGAGATGAGCAAGGCCAGCACCGGCAACCTGACGGTGGACATTACAAAGCTGGACGCGGCGGAGGCCGTCAACCAGGCCCTGGGGGAATTCTCCGACAAGCTGGACAGGGCCCAGCTGACCCCGGTGTTCCGCCGTCCGGAGGAGCCGGTGGCGGTGATGGCGGACGGACGGCTGCTGTGGCGGGTGCTGAGCAATTTGCTGGGCAACGCGGTGAAATACGCCCTGCCGGGCACCCGGCTGTATATTGACCTGATGGCCCTGGAGGGCAAGGTTGTCATTTCCCTGAAGAACATCAGCCGGGAGGAGCTGAACGTGGACGCCGACGAGCTGATGGAGCGCTTTGTCCGGGGCGACGGCTCCCGGAACACCGAGGGCAGCGGCCTGGGTCTGAACATTGCCAAGACCCTGACGGAGCTGCAGAAGGGCCAGCTGCAGCTGCTGGTGGACGGGGATCTGTTTAAGGTCACGCTGATCTTCCCCGGTGCGTAAAGCCACCGGAAATCCAATGGAAGGCGGTGCGGGACATCCCGCGCCGCCTTCGCTGCTGCTTTCCGCCCCATCGTTCCGGGGGGGCAGGGGGAAATCCGTGGGTTTCGACAGCATATGCGCCAGAGTGTTCATAATTTCGTCGTTTTTTATTTTCATTTCCGTTATTGCCTGTTCAAAACCCAAAAGTATTTTAATAGCAGAAAGGTTGCGGAAGCCGTGAGCCGCCTCCTTTCTACTCCGTAGATCCTCTTTTCTACCTCTCTTCTTTCCAAACCCTTTCGCGGGAACCCCGGCGCCAGCCATGGCGCCGGGGTTTTCCCATCTTATGGAGCTGCAACTGTTTTGTAACTTTTTGATGATAAGAACCGGGGAAATTCCCAAGACGGTATTTCCTGAAACTGGGAAAAAAGGAATTTTATGGCAACTCGCAACTGAAAATTTCTTAAGAAGGGTCGGAAAGTTTAAGATTGTTATAATGTGTAAGAATTCTTGTTACAATTTGTAATTTTCCTATTGACTTCCGGAAAGGGATGTGATATCATGCAGACATGAAAGAGATGCCGGGGCAAGACCGGCGGGGAGCCTCCCCGATTGGCGACACCGACGATCCCAAGACCGGCAGCATTTCTAAAATAACCAATTCTTTAGGAGGTTAGAAACAATGAAAAACACAATGAAGAAGCTGCTTAGCCTCGTATTGGTGGCTATGCTGCTGGTCTCCGCGATCCCCTTCCAGGCCGCGGCTGCTGATGGTGGTTACAAAATCACCTTCGAAGTCAAGACCATGAACAAGGACAATGAGTTCATCAACATCGAAACCTTTAAGGATGCGACGATTCAGAAGGATACCACGGTTGCGCGTAATCTTCTGACCTACATCTACGACCCAAACTGGGAGAGCACCTATGAGTGCACGAAGGTCTGGAGTGAGGCCTCCGGCGCTGATCGCATCAGCCTGGATGACGAAGTCCGCGACGGCGACCATGTCGCGTTCATCCTGAAGGAAAAGGGTGACACCCGCGTTGCCAAGGAAGTTCCCGTCAAGATCTACGTTGACAATACTTATGTCAGAGACGGCAAGATCACGGTTCCTGTCGACGGCAGCACCAAGCTGACGAAGGAACTGGGCGAGTCCCTGGTTCAGTCTGATAAGACCTTTGTTAAGTGGACCGGCGCTTCTGACAATGAGGCCACGGATGTTACCATCCAGTACGACAAGATCACCGATGGCTACTATGTGAAGCTGTTCGTTGCCACCAAGAAGGATACCACCGAGACTGTCGAGACTGTTAAGCCCATTACCGTGAAGATTGTGGACGCTAAGGGCACTGCGATTGCCAAGGAGTTCCAGATCACTCCCGCCAACGGCAAGAGTTCTGTGGTCGGTGACATCCTGACCCAGCGCTGGATGGGCGACTGGAAGGATTCTTACGAGTTTGTATCCGCCAAGAGCACCGAGAAGGGCACCGGCCTGACTCTGTCCTCCGCCGTCAACGCGGGCGACACCCTGACGGTTACGCTGAAGGCCAAGAGCGGCTCCAGCGA
>CAMAKJ010000085.1 GCA_945836055.1 uncultured Clostridia bacterium
GAATACCGTTCCCACACAGGACCTCCCGCACAGACTGAAAAGCCCGTCTGTACAGCATCCCCACTTTGCGAGGGATGCCCATTCCCGGACATGGTTTTCTTTGTCGGGGTGAGGACGGGGAGTGTATGCGAACCAGACTGTCCAAACTATCTGAAAGAAGGGCGACATCGAATGAACAGACCGTTTCAAACTCGTCAGCAGGTGGAATTCACTCGGATGAGTTATCCCCCCGGCAGCAGAATTCTGCTATATCAAATGACTGATCCATATGCCCCGGTACCCTCGGGAACCAGAGGGACCGTGCGGTATGTGGATGATGCCGGACAGATCGGCGTTGCCTGGGACAATGGGCGCAGCTTGCCGCTGATTCCCGGTGTGGACAGCTTCCGAAAACTGACCCAGCAGGAAATCGCTCAGGAACAGGGGATGACAATGGAGGAGATGAAGCTATGAGCGTTCAGGAAATATCGAAAAATCAGCTTCGCCGTATGGAAGATCAGGAGGGGCTTATCCTCCAGGGCTGCGGTGGTGATCTGCAGGAATGGGTGGATGGAATCAACGAGATCCTGACCGAAGAAGGGATTCTCAAAAAGGGCGCCAAGTTCGAGGAGGCATATTCCTTCCAGCATGATGGGCTTACCTGCCTGCTGTTTCCCTTTAAAGAGGGGTTGGAACTGGATGTCCAGAAGCTGGCGGTTTGGAGATTACAAACCCACCCTAACTTTGGCGGCACGTGGCTGTCTGACTATGTGCCAAACCGGCTCGGTGGTTTTGTACAGGAACAGAAGCAGGAACCAGTCAAACCGGATTGTCCCCTCATAGGCCAAAATGGGAACATCATTAATCTTATGGGAATAGCTGGTCGAACCTTGCGGGAGTATGGCATGGAGGACCAAGCAAAGGAGATGTTCAACAGGATCACCCAGTGCCAGAGTTACGATTCAGCGCTGAACATTATTGGGGATTATGTAAACATAACCTCCGCGCAGCAAACGGAGGAAATGTCCATGGATATGTGTTAAGGCCGGCAGGATACCTCAGGGCGAGGTATTCTGCCGGCTTTTTTCGTTCAGTCCCAATTGTGCCGTGCGTGATAGGCGTCCATCTCTTTGTTATAGCGAAAGTGAACATCCGCAATGGCATCGCCTTTCAAAATGGAGGAATACGCATTCATGTGAATGTTGGTAAGCTCTCTGTCGTGAAAAAACAGGTTGGAGGAAATGTTCAAAGCGAAAGCGGCGTCCGGGTACTTCTTTTCCAGTGCGGGACGCTGGTCATCGTAGGCACTTAGCAGTTCGTATACACCGGGGATCTGCTGGAGGACAGCGGTTTCCTTTTGCTAAAAGAACTCCCTGGAATGCAGGATGGGTGCGGTACTTGTTGATGTGTTCATATTCTCTCTCCTCTTTCGGCCGCACTATGCGGCATTATAGCATGGAAAAAATGCAAGAACAAGACTTGACTTTTCTGAAAATGCTGTTCCATATCTACCTCACATCGATGCAGGATCGTTTTTGGCTTCGACAAACCACCGGCCTTCGTCTTCAAACAGGTAGGTCTCCTGACTCCGGATTCGCACGGTGTAGCGGATGCCGGTGCCGCCGACTTTGGTGGCATGGGCACGGCAGCGGTGGAGCAGACGGTCAATTTCGTAGAGCTTGCCGTCCTCAAACTTGATAGACAATGGCCGGACATCTCCTTCGGGAGAAACCTTGACCTGTACCTCGACATACACTTTTCTGCATTGCTGTTCCATAGGTTACCTCCTAGCTGAACATTCCGGTGGGCATCCTGAGCTCGACTTCTCGGTCTGTTGGCATCTTGATATTCTGACAAAGGGTTGCAGGCTGGATAACTACATTTCCTCGGTCAATGGCCTGAGCGAATTCGCAAATGGCAGGTATTCCGGATGGATGTATACCCTGAACGGAAATCATTCCAATTAC
The DNA here is from genome assembly GCA_945836055.1 of uncultured Clostridia bacterium. Taxonomy (GTDB): domain Bacteria; phylum Bacillota; class Clostridia; order Oscillospirales; family Oscillospiraceae; genus Faecousia. Next base: position 1,947 of record CAMAKJ010000085.1, read on the forward strand.
GGCGTCGCTGAGCAGACGCTGTCCGATGGCGACAGTGTGGTATTCCACTATACGGATAACTACACCAAAGAACGCGGCGGCGGGACAACGGAAAACGGTCAAACGACTGCTGATTTGCATTCTGCGGCAGAGCTCCGGGGCGTTGCAGAGGAAAGCGGGAGCCGTGCGGATGTATACCGGGCCACCGGCGATTATCTGGAAACGCTGGGGACGCCGCAGGTCGGCGCAGTCGGCGGCGAGTGGATGGTGATCGGCCTTGCCCGCTCCGGCCGGAAGGTTCCCGGGGATTACTACGATAACGTGCTCCAATATGCCGCCGAAAACATGGACGCCAATGAACGGCTCCATCCCGCCAAATCTACGGACAACGCCCGGGTGATTCTGGCATTGACCGCAATCGGAAAAGATGTAACCGATGTGGACGGCCACAACCTGCTGCTGGGCCTGAATGATCTGAATTACCTTCAGAAGCAGGGAATCAACGGACCAATCTGGGCGCTGATTGCGCTGGACGCCGGCAACTATCCCGACCCCGACGGCGGAGACGTGACCCGTGAGGCTTTGATTCGGGTAATTCTGGATGCGCAGCTGGAAGACGGCGGCTGGGCACTGTCCGGTGAGAACGCGGACCCAGACATGACCGGTATGGCGCTGCAGGCATTGGCGCCCTACTATGACCGCAGTCAGGCCGTTCAGAATGCGGTTGATGGTGCGGTTGCGCTGCTGTCCGCCATGCAGGACGGCAACGGAGGCTATTCCGGTGTGGACGGCGCCAGCTGTGAATCCATTGCGCAGGTCATTGTGGCATTGACTGCGCTGGGCATTGACCCCGCCACGGATACCCGCTTCGTAAAAAACGGTATCTCCATATTGGACGCACTTATGCAGTATGCCGTCAGTGACGGCGGTTTCAGGCACGACCTGACGGGTGAGCGTGACGGTATGGCTACGGAGCAGGGCTACTGTGCCCTGACTGCCTACGATCGGTTTATGAGGGCGAAAACGGCCCTGTATATGATGACCGATGTGATTGACTTGGGCGGAGACACTGTACCGGAGCCGGTGGATTCACGGCCTGCTGACACCGGGTCCGCAGAAATGGATGCGGAGGGCGGCTTCCCGTGGGAGATGGTGCTGACTGTCCTGGGGATTGGTGCCGGGGTGACTGCGGCGGCTGTATGGCGGAAGCGAATCAGACAGGCCAATTCCGGAACTTGATGGATTTAAGGAGCGGTCTTTTATGAAGAAAAAGCAGACAGCGAATGTCGTAATGCTTCTGATCGCGGCAGTCATTGCCGCGGCAGGCGTTTTCACCGCTTTGCATCTGCGCGCGCAGAACGAAAACGCGTTGGGGGGGGCAGTATAAAATTACCCGGATTCCGAATGACCGGCTGGCCCTTCAGGAGGAAACCGGGAAGCAGTGCACCATTACTATCCGGTGCGATACGGTGCTGGACAATCCGGACAGCCTGGATAAGGAGAAGGTTCCCTATATCCCGGTGGATGGCACGATCCTTCCGGTGACAACGGTGGCGTTTTCTGAGGGGGAGACGGTTTTTGATATCCTCCGGCGGGTCTGCACCGCCGCAGATATTCCGCTTGAATACAGCTGGACACCGATGTATGACAGCTACTATGTTGAAGGAATCAACCACCTGTATGAGTTTGACTGCGGCCCTGAGTCCGGCTGGATGTTTGAGGTGAACGGTTCCTTTCCAAACTATGGCTGCTCCGCCTTTGCACTGAAGGGCGGTGAGGAAATCGTGTGGCGCTATACCTGCGCCGGCCTGGGCGAGGACGTGGGGGATACCCGGATACAGAAATAATCGCGGCAGGGAGGACAGTTATGGCACAATTTGCAATTCATGCTCCAGCCTTTTCCAATTCAGCGGCCAGAGGAATACACACTTTTGAGCAGGCAAACCTGTCCGCTGAAATTGGAGGGCATTACCATGGCATGACGGAGGATGAAAATGGGTTTTGAGCAATGCCATCCCGGGGTGAATCTGATTTTCTTTATTGCTGTCCTGGTGGGCACGGTAACCTTTCGGCACCCGGTTTATCTGGCAATCTCCTTTCTAAGCGCCTTTGCCTACAGCGTCAGATGCAATGGCAGGAAAACGGTTCGCTTCAATCTGTGCCTCATCCTGTTGGCTGCTGTGTTTGCCCTGTATTACAGCAGCTATCATCATTTCGGGATTACGGTACTGGGCCAGAACTTCATTGGCAACAATATAACGGCAGAATCTCTTGTGTATGGGTTGGTGCTGGGGGTGATGGCTTCCGCCGTGATCATGTGGCTGTGCTGTGTTTTCTCGGTGTTTACCACGGACAAGGTGGTTTATCTGTTCGGGAAAATCAGCCCGCAATTGTCTCTGTTCTCAGCGATTCTTCTTCGGATGGTACCGGGGTGCAAGCGGAAGGCGGGAAGCATGAATATGGCGCAGCGGGGAATCGGCCGGGGCGTGAACCAGGGAAACGGTTTGCGGCGCATCCAAAACAGTCTGCGCATCTTCTCCACGCTTGTCACCTGGGAAATGGATTCTCTGATCCTTGCTTCAGAATCCATGCGCTGCCGGGGAAGCGGTCTTCGGGGAAGAACGGCGTTCTCAATCTACCGCTTCGACAACCGGGACCGGGCTTATGGAATCGTCATGGCTGCCTGCCTGACAATGACGCTGATGGCGGCAATCCTTGGGCAGACGGATATGACGTATAACCCGGGCATCCGCTGGAAACCAATGACGCCGGCGGCCTGGTTCTTCTGCGCCGGGTATGCGGTGTTCTGCTTTATGCCCATGATGCTGGATCTGTGGACGGATCGACGCTTTTCAGGTCCGATAATAGATGTTGGGGTCAGGCGGTGAGCCTGACCCCAAATCCTTTGAATGGAAGCGTTTTGAATGATTACATGGCGTTCTCAATCAGAGCCTGATACATCTCGTCGGTCAGATCGCAGTCATAGAACAGCTTATAGTAGACGGTCACTTCCTCCTGAAGATCGTAGTCCACATATTCCGGGTACAGCAGCGCGCCCAGCCACAGGATTCCCAGATACCGCTGAACCGCCGGGGGAGAGGACAGCCAGCCGTAGGGGCCGTAGGGGGTCTCATAATAGTGGCCGGAGGAAATCGCTTCTACGCTCTGCCATTCCGGCAGGTTGGAAACTTCACTGTAGCAGCTGTCCGGCGCAAAGACAATATACTCCGGGTTCCACGCCAGAATCTGCTCCAGATCCACCTCGTTGCCATTGCCGCTGGAAACCACTTCCTCCGGCACAGCCAGGTTCCGGCCCATCATATTCACGGTTTCGGCGTGGAACGAGCCCTCTGCCAGGACGTTCACGCCCTTGTCGCCGAGGCAGTATAGCAGGGTCTTTCTGGCATTGTCCGCGTCTACCTTTTCCATCATGGCCGCGGCGCGGTTGTAGGTGGTTTCGCACCAGGAAGCCAGCTCCTCCGCTTTCTCTTCTCTGCCCAACAGACTGCCGAGCAGACGGTAGGCGTCAGGGGCAGTGGCGACAGTGGCGCCGATATGCAGGAAAGGAATGCCGGTCTGCTCCGTCAGCGCGTCCAGATCCTCAACAAAGGTCTTCTTCGCTTCGCCCACGTCAATGACCACATCCGGAGCGGCGGCCAGCAGGGCCTCCAGATCCATCTCGCCCTTGCCGCCGTAAAGCTGGCCCAGCTCCGGCAGCTGCGTCACATAGTCCGGCAGGTACACAGCCGCGCTGTCGGCAAAGCCGTTGCTGACGCCTGCCAGCATATCCCCGGCCAAAGGCAGAATGTACACCTGCGTCAGGGGGCCGGTAACGGCAATGGAGGTGATCTCATAGGGAACGGTGACTGTGCGCCCGGTGGAATCCGTAAATTCCCGGGTCTCCGGGGTGGTTTCCGCCGGAAGGGTTTCGGCGGCGGTGCTTTCGGCTGTGTCCGGGACAGTGGCTGGGGCGGTGGTTTGCGGTGCGCTCTTAGCTTTGCCGCAGCCGGCAAAAACAGTCAGCAGCAGGCACAGCGCCAATAGAATGGACAGTGTTCTTTTCATGTTCAGATCCTCCTTATGCTTGGGAACCTCTGAATAAATCGTCTGCGGCTGAGCGGCGAATCTTTTGCCCCATCCGTGCAGTTTGAAAATCGGGAAATACATCCAGTATTCCCTCGATTTTCAAACCTTCGGCTGTGACAAAATCTTCCGCCGTCAGCTCTTGCCGATTTAATCAGAGCTTCCCTTGTTTTATTTTGTCAGATCGACAGGAATACAAACTCTTGCCCGGTCTTCGAACAGGCTGACCACTTCCACCTCCGCGCCGTACAGGTCCCGGATGGTCTGCCCGGTCAGTACCTGCGCCGGGGAACCTTCCGTCAGAACCCGGCCGTTTTGGAGGGCGAGAATGCGGTCGGAAAACAGATAGCTCTGTTCCGGGTGGTGGGTGGTCTGGATGACGGTATACCCCTCCCGGGCCAGTGACCGGACCTGCTCCAGAACCCGCAGCTGGTTGCCGAAATCCAGGTTGGCTGTGGGCTCGTCCAGCATCAGAACAGGGGCGTTCTGCACCAGCGCCCGGGCAATCATCACCAGCTGCTGCTCGCCGCCGGAGAGCCGGTGGTAGCAGCGGTCGGCCAGATGGGAGATACCCACCTTTTCCAGAGCCCAACGGCAGCGCTCCGTATGCTCCCGGCCGGGAGAACGCAGGGCGGATACTGCGCTGGTGGCTCCCATGAGCGCAATGTCAAACACCCGGTAATTGAAAATCGGGTGGCTGGACTGGGGAATGTAAGCAATATGCCTTGCCGATTCCTGAATGGAAAACTGCCGGGCATCCGTGCCGTCCACCAGCACCTGCCCGGTATAGCCGGACAGCAGGCCCAGAACGCAGCGGAACAGGGTGCTCTTTCCCACGCCGTTGGGGCCGAGAATGGACAGAAACTCCCCCTTCTCCGCCCGGAAGCTGATATCTTGCAGCACCGGGCGTTCTCCGTAGGAAAAGCTGAGGTTTTTCACTTCAATGCTCGTAATGATCCCCCCTCCCGGTAATCAGCCACAGGAAGAACGGCGCGCCGATAAAGGACGTGAGAATGCCGATGGGGATTCCCGCGGTGGAAACGCTGCGGGACACATTGTCCACCAGCAGCAGGAAAATGCCGCCGCCCAGCATAGACGCGGGCATCAGCCAGCGGTAGTCCGATCCCACCACCCTGCGCATCATATGGGGAATCACCAGACCCACCCAACCGATCATGCCGCTGACCGAAACGGCGGAGGCGGTGACCAGGGTGGAACAGATGACAATCACAAGCCGGATTCGGGGGGCGTTGACGCCCATGGCCCGGGCTTCGTCATCCCCCATGGTGATGACGTTCAGCTGCCAGCGAAGCAGCAGCAGGGGAATCAGCCCCGCCAGCATGGGAATCAGCACAAAGCCGATCTCCTTCCATCTTGCCCCGGACAGGCTGCCCATGAGCCAGAACGTAATCTGGGGCAGCTGGTTGTTGGGATCCGCCACCAGCTTGATGAAGGAGGTGCCGGACTGAAACAGTGAGGACACCATAATGCCTGCCAGCACCAGTCCCAGAACCCGGTCGCCTTTGGCGCGGCGGCTGACGGCGAACACCAGCGCCACCGTCAGCAGGCTCATGGCAAAGGCGCCCACCGTTATCCAGACGCTGGACAGACCCAGCAGAATGGCCAGCGCCGCGCCGAATCCCGCGCCTGCGGAGGCTCCCAAAATGTCCGGGGAGGCCATGGGATTCTGGAATACACCCTGATAGCTGGCTCCCGCCGCGGCAAGGCACGCTCCTACGAGAACGCTGAGAAGCACCCGGGGCAGCCGGATATTCCAGACGGCCGCTTCCATCTGCTCCGTCCAGAACGGCGGGATTTT
>CAMAKJ010000086.1 GCA_945836055.1 uncultured Clostridia bacterium
GGGTCGGACAGGATCTCCTGGTAGCCCACCATGGAGGTATTGAACACCAACTCCACCAGGGCGTTCCGTCTGGCGCCGAAGCCATAGCCATAGAATTCGGTTCCGTCCTCCAGAATGATCTTTCTGTCAAAAATCCGGTTCATGGTTTTTCACCAGCCTTTCGCTGCGACAGCTTCTGCTCAAACTGATCCTTGCGGGTATCCTCCGGGATCGCGGTTGGGTAGTCCCCGTCGAAGCAGGCGCTGCAGTATGCATCGCTGCCGCAAAGGTCCCGCAGGTTCTCCGTGGGCAGGTAACCCAGGCTGTCCGCACCGATGATTTTTCCGATCTCCTCCACGCTGTGGTGGCAGGCAATCAGGTGATCGCAGGAATCGATGTCCGTGCCGTAGTAGCAGGGGTGCAGGAAGGGCGGCGCGGAAATCCGCATATGAATCTCCGTCGCCCCGGCGTCCCGCAGCAGCCGGACGATGCGTCCCGAGGTGGTGCCCCGGACGATGGAGTCGTCCACCAGCACCACCCGCTTGCCCCGGACTTCGCTTTCCACGGGGCTGAGCTTGATCTTGACCTGATCCACCCGGTGATCCTGCCCGGGGGCAATAAAGGTTCTGCCGATATACTTGTTTTTAATCAGGCCGATGCCGTAGGGAATCCCGGACTCCCGGGCATAGCCCATGGCGGCGTCCAGACCGGAATCCGGAACGCCGATGACAATATCCGCGTCCACCGGATGGGCTTTGGCCAGAATTTCACCCGCTCTGATCCGGGCGTCGTGGACGCCAACACCGTCGATAACGGAATCCGGGCGGGCAAAATAGATGTATTCAAAAACGCACAGCTTTTTCGGCGCCGAGCCGCAGTGGGTTGTGTCGGAATGGACGCCGGTCTCATCAAAGGTGAGAATCTCACCGGGCAGCAGATCCCGCTCAAACTCCGCGCCCACAGCATGAAGGGCGCAGCTTTCCGAGGCGACAATGTAGGTGCCGTCCTTCATCCTTCCGTAGCACAGAGGGCGGAAGCCATGGGGATCCCGCACGGCGATGAGCTTGGTGGAGGACATCATGACCAGAGAAAAAGCGCCCTCCAGCCTGTCCACCGCCCGGCTGACCGCCGCCTGGATGGACTGAGCGGTGATTCGCTCCCGGGTAATCACATAGGCGATGGTCTCCGTGTCGGAGGTGGTGTGGAAAATGGCGCCGGACAGCTCCAGCTCCCGCCGGAGCTGAAGCGCGTTGCTTAAATTGCCGTTGTGGGCCAGGGCCAGCTTTCCCTTCAGGTGGTTGACCTGAAGGGGCTGACAGTTGGCAAGGTTGGAGCCGCCGGTGGTGCCGTAGCGGGCGTGGGCAACCGCCAGCTTCCCCGTGGGAAACCGCTTCATCACGTCGCCGGTAAACACCTCGCTCACCAGGCCCAGCCCTTTATGGCCGGTGAACACGCCGTCGTCGTTGACGACGATTCCGCAGCCCTCCTGCCCGCGGTGCTGCAGGGCGTACAGGCCGTAATAGGCCAGACTCGCCACATCCTCCTGGCGCTGGCTGTAGACGCCGAACACGCCGCATTCTTCGTGAATACCCATGGTTACTCCCCCAGACTTGCCTTTACGAATCCCAGAAACAGCGGATGGGGCTTATTGGGACGGCTCTTGAATTCCGGATGATACTGCACGCCCACGTGGAAAGGCCGCTCCGTCAGCTCCACCGTCTCCACCAGCCGCCCGTCGGGAGACGTGCCGCTCAGGGTTAATCCGGCCTGCTGGAGGATTTCCCGGTAATCGTTGTTGAATTCGTAACGGTGGCGGTGGCGTTCGTGAATCAGGCCGACGCCATAGCACCTGGCCATGGTGGTATCCGGGGTGATGACGCAGGGGTAGGCGCCCAGACGCAGAGTGCCGCCCTTGTCCACCTCGTCGCTCTGGCCGGGCATGAAGTCGATGACCTTGTGGCTGCTCACCGGGTCAAATTCCCCGGAGTTGGCGTCAGGGAGTCCGGCCACATTCCGGGCAAACTCGATCACCGCGATCTGCATGCCAAGGCAGATGCCGAAGTAGGGCACCTTCTTCTCCCGGGCGAATTTCGCTGCCAGGATCATGCCCTCGATGCCCCGTCCGCCGAAGCCGCCGGGGACGATGATGCCATCCAGGCCGGAGAGCTTCTCTTCATAAGTCTCCCCGGTCAGGGTCTCGGAATCGATCCACTGGATGTCCACATTGGCGTCCAGGGCATAGCCCGCGTGGCGCAGCGCCTCCGCGACGGACAGATAGGCGTCGTGGAGCTGAACGTACTTGCCCACCAGACCGATGGTAACGTGCTTGCTGCTGTTGCGGATTTTCTCCACCATCTGCGTCCATTCCGTCAGGTCCGGCTCCGGGGTGTTGAGGCCCAGTTCCCGGCAGACGATGCCGGAGAGGTTGGACTTTTCCAGCATCAGAGGCGCTTCGTACAGCACGGGCAGAGTAATATTCTCAATGACGCAGTCCGGCTTGACGTTGCAGAACATGCTGATCTTCTGGAAAATGGAGGGCTCCAGAGGCTCGTCGCACCGCAGGACGATGATGTCCGGCTTGACGCCCATGCCCTGCAGCTCCTTGACGGAGTGCTGGGTGGGCTTGGATTTGTGCTCGTCGGAGCCCCGAAGGAAGGGCACCAGAGTCACGTGGATAAACAGACTGTTCTCCTTCCCTACCTCCAGGGCAATCTGCCGGACCGCCTCCAGGAAGGGCTGGGACTCGATGTCGCCGATGGTGCCGCCGATTTCCGTGATAACCACGTCCGCGTCCGTTTTCCGGCCGACGCTGTAGACGAATTCCTTGATCTCGTTGGTCACGTGGGGAATGACCTGAACCGTGGAGCCCAGGTACTCGCCCCGGCGCTCCTTGTTGAGCACATTCCAGTAAACCTTACCGGTGGTCAGGTTGGAGAACTTGTTTAAGTCCTCGTCAATGAACCGCTCATAGTGCCCTAAGTCCAGGTCGGTTTCCGCGCCGTCCTCGGTGACGTAGACCTCGCCGTGCTGGTAAGGGCTCATGGTGCCGGGATCCACGTTGATGTAGGGGTCCAGCTTCTGGGCGGCAACCTTCAGGCCTCTGGCCTTCAGCAGACGGCCCAGAGAGGCCGCCGTAATGCCCTTGCCCAGTCCGGAAACCACGCCGCCGGTCACAAAGATATATTTCGTCATGGTTATCTCTCCTTTACTCAACTGTAACGGATTTTGCCAGATTCTTCGGTTTATCAATGTCGCAGCCGTTTTCCTTTGCCACATGGTAAGCCAGCAGCTGCAGCGGAACGATTTCCACCACCGGGCACAGCAGCCGATCTACCCGGGGAACGAAAATCATGTCGTCCGCCAGGGAGATGATCTTGCCGTTATCCCGGAACGCCACAGCCAGCACTTCCGCGCCCCGGGCCTTGACCTCCACGATGTTACTCATGGTCTTTTCCGTGACGGTCTCGTTGCAGCACAGGGCAATCACCGGCTGACCCTCATAGATCAGGGCGATGGTGCCGTGCTTCAGTTCTCCAGCCGCGTAGGATTCCGCGTGGATGTAGGAAATCTCCTTCATCTTCAGCGCGCCCTCCAGTGCTACGGCATAGTCGGTATTTCTTCCGATGAAGAACATGGAGGGGCTGCCGTGGTACTTTTTCGCCAGCGCCGGGATGGCGGGATTCATATCCAGCACGGCCTGCATCTGCTTGGGGATTCCCCGCAGAGCGGTGAGCAGCCGCTTGTATTCTTTATTCTCGATGGTTCCCAGGGCTTTGGCCGCGTACAGAGCGAACAGGTACAGCACCGTCAGCTGGGTGGTGTAGCCCTTGGTGGTCGCCACGGCGATTTCCGGGCCTGCCCAGGTGTAGAGGGTGTAGTCCGCCAGTTTCGCAATGGTGCTGCCCACCACATTGACGATGGCCAGCGCCTTTGCGCCCCGGCGCTGACACTCCTTCATGGCGGCAATGGTGTCCGCTGTTTCGCCGGACTGGGACAGAACGATGAGCAGTGTGTGCTCGTCGATCAGAGGATCGGCGTAGCGAAGCTCGCTGGCCAGTTCCGTGGTCACGGGAATCCGGCACAGCTTCTCGATGGTATATTTCCCCGCGCACCCGGCGTAATAGGCCGAGCCGCAGGCGGTAATGACGATTTTATTCACATTGGAGAGATCCATGTTCACATCGTCCAGAACGATCTCTCCATTGCGGATTCGGGGGGTGATGGTCGCTTCCACCGCCCGGGGCTGCTCCATGATTTCCTTCAGCATGAAGTGGTCGTAGCCGCCCTTTTCCGCCGCCTGGATGTCCCAGGTGATGCGGCTGATTTTCTTGGTTACCGGGTGGCCGGAGCAGTCGTAAACCCGAATGGAATCCGGGGTAAGCTCAGCAAGCTCCCCGTCGTCCAGGTAGATGGCGTTTCGGGTATGGGCTACCAGAGCAGTGACATCGGAGGCAAAGAAATTCTCCCCAATGCCAACGCCGAGGATCAGGGGACTGGCCTCCCGAACCACCAGAATGGTGTCCGGCGCATCCGTGCAGACGATTCCCAGGGCATAGGAACCGGAAAGCCGTGCGGAGGCTTTCATGACCGCCCGCCGGAAGTCGCCGGAATAGTACATTTCAATGAGATGGACAATGACTTCGGTGTCCGTTTCGCTTTCAAAGCGGTAGCCCTTCATGGTCAGCTCCTGCCGGAGCTCCATGTAGTTTTCAATAATGCCGTTGTGCACCACGGCAAATCTGCCGTCGTTGCTGGCATGGGGGTGGGCATTGACATCGGTGGGCGCACCATGGGTGGCCCACCGGGTGTGGCCAATGCCGGTAAAACCGGGGGTAAGTGTGCCGTTTTCCGTCTTTTCCCGGAGGTTCGCTATGCGTCCAGTTACCTTGCTGATGGCGATTCGGTTATCCTGAATAACCGCGATACCGCAGGAGTCATATCCCCGGTATTCCAGATTGGTCAGTCCGTCCAGCAGCACCGGCGCTGCGTTCTGCCCGCCGGTATATCCAACAATTCCACACATAAGAAGCCTCCTGATTGATAAATAATGTGTACTGTCGATTCGCATGGTACGCCATGCGAATCGAATACCCATTGATTGCTGCCTGAATTCCATAAAAACGGTTTCAAAGAGCCATTTTTATGGAATTACACACCTTGCGGTGTGTGAATAAGCCGCTTCAGCGGCTTATTCAGCAGGCCTTAAATAAACTGTTTATTCCCACTCAACCGTTGCAGGCGGTTTGCTTGTGATGTCGTAGACGATGCGGTTGATATGGGGCACTTCGTTGACGATCCGCACGGACGCACGGTCCAGAACCTCGTAGGGAATCCGGGTCCATTCGGCGGTCATAAAGTCCTTGGTGGTAACGCTGCGCAGGGCCAGCACGTTTTCATAGGTGCGGCCGTCGCCCATCACGCCCACACTTCTGGCGTTGGTGAGAACCGCAAAATACTGGCTGCATAGATCTCCCAGATCGGCCTTCGCGATTTCCTCCCGGAAAATGGCGTCCGCTTCCCGGAGAATATCCAGCTTTTCCTTGGTCACGTCCCCCAGAATCCGGATGGCAAGGCCGGGGCCCGGGAAGGGCTGCCGGTGCACAAGATAGTCCGGAAGTCCCAGTTCCTTGCCCAGCAGCCGGATCTCGTCCTTAAACAGGTGATCCAGCGGCTCCAGAACGGCCTTAAACTGCTCGATGACTTCCCTGGGCAGTAGCCGGTTGTGGTGGCTCTTGATGACATCCGCGTCTCCGGCGCCGGATTCGATGACGTCGGGATAAATGGTGCCCTGGGCAAAGAAGTCCTCCTCGGTGATGCCGAATTTCATGGCCTCGTCCAGGAACACATAGCCGAACTCCGCGCCGATAATCTGCCGCTTGCGCTGGGGGTCTTCCACGCCCCTGAGCTTGTCCAGGAACCGCTGCTCGGCATCCACCCGGACAAAGTGGATGTTCCACTTGGCGAAAGCGGCTTCCACTTCGTCGCCCTCGTTCTTGCGCATACAGCCGTGGTCCACAAAAACGGCGGTGAGCCGGTCCCCTACCGCCTCGGCCAGCAGCGCCGCGAGCACGGAGGAATCCACGCCGCCGGACAGGGCCAGCAGCACCCGTCCCTTGGGGCCGATGGTTTCCCGGAGCTGGGCGACGGTTCTCTGACAGAAATCCCCCATGGTCCAGGTGCCCTTGGCGCCGCAGATTTCGTAGAGGAAGTTGTGGAGCATCTGGGTTCCAAACTGGGTGTGATCCACCTCGGGGTGGTACTGGACGCCGTAGAAGCCCCGGCGTTCATCTGCAATGGCGGCGTTGGGACAAGCGTCGGTGTGGGCAACCAGTGCAAAGCCCTCCGGCACCTTCGCCATATAGTCGCCATGGCTCATCCAGGAAATGGCCTGCTCGGGAATTCCCTTGAAGAGCTTGCATGCGGTATTGTAATAGGTCACGGTTTTGCCGTACTCCCGGGCGGTGTCCGCCTGGGCGGCGGTAACCTCGCCCCCCAGGGTGTAGGCCATCAGCTGACAGCCGTAACAGATGCCCAGGATGGGCACCCCAAGTTCAAATACCGCCGGGTCAACGTGGGGAGATTCCTCCAGATACACGCTGTTGGGGCCGCCGGTGAAGATGATGCCCATGGGCGCAAAGGCCCGGATGGCGTCCATAGAGGTGGTGTAGGGTTTGATTTCGCAGTAGACGTTCTGCTCCCGCACCCGCCTTGCGATGAGCTGGTTGTACTGTCCGCCAAAGTCGAGAATCAGGATTTTCTCTTCCATAAGCGCCTCCCCCGTCAGATGTTGATTTCCGCCTGGCTCCGGGCAACGCCGGAAAGCAGGGGCTTTACCTTTTCCACATAGGCGTGGGTCTGCTCGGCACAGCGGCCGGTGTAGCGCATAGGATCGAGAACAGCCTCCATCTCCTGCTTCGTCATGCCGAATTCCGGATGGGTAGCCAGATCTGCCAGAAGATCCCAGCTTTCGCCGTTTTTCATCCTGGCGGTGGCGTCCATGGAGCAGGTACGGATGATTTCATGGAGCTGCTGCCGGTCGCCGCCCCGCTTCACGCCCTCCATCATGAGGTTTTCCGTGGCGATGAAGGGCAGATATTCCCGGACGGTCTTTTCCACGATCTTCTCGTTGACGTGCAGGCCGTCGGTGACGTTCTGGGCCAGCCGCAGAATGGCGTCGGCGCAGAGGAAGCCCTCCGGCAGAGAAATACGGCGGTTGGCGGAATCGTCCAGCGTCCGCTCCAGCCACTGGGTGGAGGCGGTCATGGGGGCGTTGAGGGCGTCCGCCATCAGGTAGCGGGACAGAGAGCAAATCCGCTCGGAGCGCATGGGGTTGCGCTTATAGGCCATGGCGGAGGAACCGATCTGATTTTTCTCGAAGGGCTCTTCCACCTGGCGGTCATGCTGCAGCAGCCGGATGTCGTTTGCCATGCGGTAGCAGCTCTGGGCAATGGAGGACAGGCAGTTTAAGATACGGCTGTCCAGCTTCCGGGGATAGGTCTGACCGCAGACATCGAAGCACTTGTCAAAGCCAAAATCCGTGCTGATCATCCGGTTCATCTCGTCAATCTTGGCGGTGTCCCCGTCGAACAGCTCCAGGAAGCTGGCCTCCGTGCCGGTGGTGCCACGGCAGCCCAGGAATTTCATGGTGCCGATGACAAAATCCAGCTCCTCCAGATCCGTGACAAAGTCCTGCATCCAGAGGGTGGCACGCTTGCCTACGGTGACCAGCTGGGCGGGCTGATAGTGGGTGTAGCCCAGGGTGGGCATGGCCT
>CAMAKJ010000087.1 GCA_945836055.1 uncultured Clostridia bacterium
TCAGCATGATCCGGGAGCGGGCCGACTGGTGCATCTCCCGTCAGCGCCGCTGGGGTCTGCCCATTCCCGTGTTCTACTGCAAGGACTGCGGAAAGCCCGTCTGCACCGACGAATCCATCGCTCATATCTCCGAGCTGTTCGACGCGTACGGCTCCAACGTCTGGTTTGAGAAGGACGCCATGGAGCTGATTCCCCAGGGTCTGACCTGCCCCCACTGCGGCGGCAAGACCTTCGACAAGGAAACCGACACTCTGGACGGCTGGTTCGATTCCGGCTCCACCCACTACGCCTCCCTGATGAAGGACACCCCCGAGCTGTGGCCCGCGGATGTATATCTGGAGGGTGCCGACCAGTACCGGGGCTGGTTCCAGTCCAGCCTTCTGACTTCCGTTGGCGCTCTGGGCAACGGCGCGCCCTTCAGGCAGGTGCTGACCCACGGCTGGACCGTGGACGGTCAGGGCCGGGCCATGCACAAGTCCCTGGGCAACGGCATCGACCCCGCCGACCTGATTAAAGAGTACGGCGCGGACATCGTGCGGCTGTGGGCCGGTTCCTCCGACTACCACGCGGACGTGCGCTGCTCCAAGGAGATTTTCAAGCAGCTCAGCCAGAACTACCTGAAGTTCCGCAACACCGCCCGGTACTGTCTGGGCAACCTGAACGAGTTTGACCCCGACAATCTGGTTTCCCCGGAGCAGATGGAGGAGCTGGACCGCTGGGCCCTGACCAAGCTGGACGAGCTGGTGCAGGTCTGCCGCAAGGCCTACGACAACTACGAATTCCATGTGGTTTCCCACGCCATCAACGACTTCTGCGTGGTGGAGCTGTCCAGCTTCTATCTGGACATTCTCAAGGATCGCCTGTACTGCGAGGAAAAGAACGGCCTGCGCCGCCGCTCCGCCCAGAGCGCCCTGTTCCTGATTCTGGACGCCATGGCAAAGCTGTTCGCCCCCATTCTGGCCTTCACCTGCGACGAAATCTGGCAGTCCATGCCCCACCGCGCCAGCGACGACAAACGTAACGTTCTGCTTAACCAGATGCCCACGAGCTTTTCTGAATACGCCCTGGACGAGGCAGCCATGGCCAAGTGGGATGTTGTCATGAAGCTGCGCCAGGACGTCAACGGCGTTCTGGAAAAGGCCCGGGCGGACAAGCGCATCGGAAAGGCTCTGGAAGCCCACGTCACACTGTCCACGGACGATGCCGCCATCCGGGACGCCTGCCAGGGCGTGAACCTGGCCGAGGTGTGCATTGTGTCCGACTGCGTCTGGGCGGAGCCTGAGGAGGGCGCGGAGGTTGGCGCCGGCGTCAACTACCCGAATCTGACCGTCGGCGTTTCCGAGGCCAAGGGCACCAAGTGCCCCCGGTGCTGGATGCACAGCCAGCAGGCAAACAGTGAGGGACTGTGCCCCCGCTGCGCCGCTGTCGTAGCAAAAATGGACGTGGAAATCTGATTATTTCCATCGGAAAACAGCGCAAAAACAGGGTTCCGGGGTGGTTTTCACCGCTCCGGAACTTTTTCTAAAAAACCCGCCGAAAACGCTTGACAAATCGGCTTTCCGTGTTATAATAAGCGTGTTCTGTTTGAGCCGCCGGTATAGCTCAGTTGGTAGAGCAGCTGATTTGTAATCAGCAGGTCGGGGGTTCGAGTCCGTCTACCGGCTCCAGACAGGCTCTCAGGCAGGCAAGTGAATATGGGGGAGTTCCCGAGTGGCCAAAGGGGACAGACTGTAAATCTGCTGCGTTTCGCTTCGATGGTTCGAATCCGTCCTCCCCCACCAGAAAAAGACCTGATGCGAAGCATCAGGTCTTTTTCTGTGAAATTCACGTGAGAAATGAGTAAACGAGAAAAGCATAGTCGGAGGTGCCCATGAAAACAACATCCATCAGCGTCATGAATCTTTGCGTCCCCTGTGAAAATCGGTGCCGCTATTGCCTGCTCTCCTATGATGGCCGGGTGGAGGGCGCGGACTACCGCCGCAGTGAATCCTATGCCAAGCGGTTTTTTGACTGGCTGCAGGAGAACCGCCGGGATGTGGACTTCAATTTTGGCTTCGGGTACTCCATGGAACATCCAAAGCTGTTGGAAGCCATAGACTTTTGCCGCTCCATCGGCTCGGCTGGCGGGCGGTTTCTGCAATTTGACGGGATGCAATTCCGGACGGAAGCGCAGCTTCGGCAGCTTTTGGGTGACTTGCAGAACCATGGCATTCAGCTGATTGACCTGACATTTTACGGTACACGGGACTATCACGACCGTTTTGCCGCCCGCAAGGGAGACTTCCAACTGATGGCAGACACCCTGGCCGCGGCAAACCAGGTCGGGCTGGATGTCACCGTCAGCATTCCCCTGACCGATGAAAACGCGGATCAAATTGACGATCTGATTTCGGAGCTGGAGAGATATCAAGTAAAGCGGGTCGTCTGCTTTGTCCCCCACAGCGAGGGCCGGGGCCGACTGCTGGACCCGGTGCGGCTTTCCGACAAGGGCCTGGCGCATTTAGGCAGCAAGGCAAGACAATGCTTTAACGATACACGGTTTCGCACGGAACGGGATTGGCTGGCCCGGGGTGAGTTTCCCGCCCCGCAAAAGCGGGCTTTGACGGTGACACTGACCCCTGACAACATCGGTTTTTTCGAGCAGCTCGGATTTGCGGAGACCATTGCATACCTGGAAGAACTGGATGACACCTACTATGCCGCAATTCCGGACATGGCAAAGCTGGCGGAATGCTTTGGCGACCCCGGCAATGACCGGTACTACAGTCTCCGGGATCTGTATCTGCACTATCAGCGCAGGTATATTGTCGAGAACCATCTGCAGATTTATGATGTGAACGATGAGCGGCACTGCTTCAGTCGGAGATTCTGATACTGTTTCTTGATTAAAATATTACATTTTAATCAAGAAGACACCGCCTGGCGGCGTTGTCGTTTCTATGATTTTCGGAATAGAAAATCATAGAAACCCGTCTCATTATGATCTTCATATAGAAAACTTCAATTTGTTCCAAACAAATTAGAGTTTTCTATTGAATATCAGTATGATTTCGCAGTGCATACATCACCGGAAAACGACCTGATGCTTTTCATCAGGTCGTTTTCCATAGCAGTCTTACAGATAGATAATAACCAACCCCGTCAGCATCCCGATGATCGTTGCGGCGGCGGGCAGCTTGGAGCGCCACATGAGGATGGACTCCGGCAGCAGTTCGCCGAACACCACATACAGCATGGCGCCGCTGGCAAAGCTCAGCGACAGCGCCAGCGCAACCGGCCCCATGGCGCCCACGGTGAAGCCCAGTATGGCGCCAAGGACGGTGGGGAAGCCCGTCAGTGCCGTGACCAGTACAGCCCGCCACTTTGGCATTTCGCCGGAGATCAGCGGCACAGCCACGGCCATGCCCTCCGGAATGTTGTGCAGACCGATCACCACAGCCATGGTCAGTCCGCCGCGGTTCAGCTGCGCCTGCCCCGCCGTCCGGGCAAAGGACGCGCCGATGACCATGCCCTCGGGCACGTTGTGCAGCGCGATGGCCGCCGCCATCACCAGTCCCGCCAGGAACAGACCGCTGCGGGGCTGACGGCCCTCCCGGTGCTCCTGCAGGTGGTTGGCGTGGGTCAGCTCCTCCAGGGAGTCGGCGGTGCGGGGGTGGTTCTCGTCAATGTGGGCAACCTCGTGGTTGGTGTTGCGGTCAATCCAGGCGTTGAGGGCAGCGATGACCACATAGCCCGCCAGCACACCCAGCACCACCAGCCACACGTTGGTGTCCATCTGCTCCGGGTGCAGCGCCTCCGTCAGCAGGTCGAAGCACACCACGGAAGTCATCACACCAGCGGCAAAGGACAGAAGCAAACTGACGGTTTTGCCGGAATCCTTCCGAAACAGGCAGGAAATCCATCCGCCCATGCCCGTTCCGCCCATGCCGGCCAGGGCCGTTATCCAGACGATATTCCAAATCATTTCTCTTTGCAGCCTCCTTAAGTCAGACCGCACTGACTTATCCCGCACATCCTATCACATATGGCGACATCTGTCAAATGATATATCGAGCGCAAAAGCACCGTCCCTCCTGCCAGGCATTCCCATATTCCTGTCGGGCGCAGGCCGGTTTTCCAGCCCGCGCCTTTGCCTTTTCCCCCTTTGGAAACGCCCCACAAGGACGTTTGCTTTTGACCCAAGCACACTTTTTTTATTTCTCTCACAAATTTTTTGCATTTTCCCGCCACATATCATGTATTCTGCTACTTTACTTGGGGGTGGATATGTGCTAAACTATTAACATTATCTATCTTTTTGAATCATTGTGTTTCGGAAAATGCATTCTTCGTTTTTCCCCCCTTCCTCTCCTGTAATTTGGCCTCCGCCATTTTATAGGCTGTCTGCGAAGCCCTCCCGGAATCGCCGCCGCATGGAAGAAGCGCCCGGTGAAAGGCAGGCCCCGCGGACGCTCATACCGGCTTTCCCGGCCGGCTCTCTTATCAAGCAGAGAATAAGAAAGGAATGATCGCTATGCAAACAATGAAACGACTGCTCGCCGCCGTGCTGACCCTGACCATGGTTTTTGCGCTGGCTGCCTGCGGCGGTAATTCCGGCGCGGCTGACAGCACTGCCACTGGTGCCGCCGCCTCCGCCGAGACCGCCGCTCCCGTGACCGAGAACGCCGTGTACAAAACCCTGTATGCCTCCGAAGTCACCACCCTGAACTATTTGGTCTCCAGCCAGACTTATGAGTGGAGCATCGCCGTCAACGTCGTTGATGGTCTGGTTGAGTATGACCCCTATGGCAATGTGAAGCCGGCCCTGGCTACCAGCTGGGAGCAGAACGAGGACGCCACCGTCTGGACCTTCCATATCCGCGAGGGCGTGAACTGGGTCGATAAGGACGGCAACGTTGTCGCTCCCGTCACCGCCAATGACTGGGTTTCTTCCGCCCATTATGCATGTGACGCGACCAACGCCTCCGATACCTTCTACACCATGAGCGGCGTTATCGCCGGCGCGGATGCCTACTATAACTGGACCGCCTACCAGATGGCCCTGCCCAACGCCACCGACGGCACCGACGAAGAGGGCAACGCCGTGAAGTTTATCACCAACGAAGACGGCGAACAGGAAGTGCTGGAAGAGGCTCCCGAGGCTTCTATCGACGACATCGGCGTGAAGGCTCTGGACGATTACACCCTGGAGTTCACCCTGGAATCCCCCCGCCCCTACTTCGTCTCCATGCTGTCCTTTGGCCCCTACATGCCTGTGTACGGTCCCTTCCTGGCTGAGTGCGGCGACAAGTTCGGCACCGATAACAGCAACCTGCTGTACTGCGGCGCGTTCATCCTGTCCACCTTCAAGCCCCAGCAGCTGCATATTATGACCAAGAACCCCACCTACTGGGATAAGGACAACGTGTTCCTGGATGCCGTCCAGTCTACCTACAACGCGGAGGCTTCTTCCATCTCCGCCACCATGTATCAGTCCGGTGAGGTGGATGAGGCGGATGTCTCCTCCAACCTGCTGTCCGCCATGCTGGCCGATCCCGCTACCAAGGATCTGATTCATCCCACCCGTTCCGACACCTCCTACGCCTACTGGTATCTGTTCAACTTCGATCCCAATTTTGACGCGGAGTTTGAACCGGATAACTGGAAGATCGCTGTGAACAACGAGAACTTCCGTAAGTCCATCGTCCACGCCTTCAACCGGATGCCCGCTCTGGCGACCAACGACCGCGTGGATCCCGAATCCCTGAAGAGCAACACCATTACCCCCGCCGCCTTTGCCATTGCCTCCAAGGACTACGCCTACTACGGCGATCTGGCTGCCTATACCGAGGGCGACAACTTTGACGAGGCTGCCGCATTGGACTACAAGCAGAAGGCAGTGGAGGAACTGACCGCCGCCGGCGCGACCTTCCCCGTGAAGATGCTCATGTGCTACAACCCCACCGTCTCCAACTGGGCTGAGGAGTGCCAGGTTGTGGAGCAGACCATTGAGAACATCCTGGGCGCCGACTATGTGGACATCATCATCCAGGCCGGCCCCGAGACCGGCTTCCTGGGTGCCATCCGCCGCAGCGGCAACTACGCCTTCATGAAGTGCAACTGGGGCGCTGACTACGCCGATCCCGAGACTTGGACCGATCCCTTCACCGACGATTCCAGCTACAGCTTCATCTACAAGAGTGAGGATCCCACCACCCAGGCGCAGTACGCCGAGTACCAGCAGCTGGTTGCCGATGCCAAGGCCATCACCAACGACATGGATGCCCGGTACGAAGCCTTCGCCAAGGCCGAGGCTTTCCTGCTGGATCACGCCTTCGTCATTCCCTTCTCCATCAGCAAACGCAGCTACCAGATGTGCAACCTGAACGTCTTTGAAGGCCAGTATGCTTCCTTCGGCATGGCAAGTCAGAGATTCAAGGGTCAGCACCTGTATGACACCTCCATGAGCATGGAGCAGTTCCAGGCCGCCCTCACCGAGTGGAAGGCAGCAATGGCAGGCTGATCTCCGGCAAGCAATTCGGCAGAGAAGCCCCCGGAACGGGGGCTTCTCTCAAGGGAAGCTCTGAACAAATCGGCAAGCGCTGACAGCGAGAGATTTTGTTTTCCCGGAAAGTATGAAAAGCAGAGGAATACTGGATGTATTTCCTGTTTTTCATACTGCGCCGGGGAAACAAAAGATCCGCTGCTCAGCCGCAGACGATTTGTTCAGAGGTTCCCAAGGTTCTTTTTTGCGGAGCCTGTACCGGTGCCGCTCCTCCGGAAACGGCAGCGGTATTGGCTCTGAGCAGCGCAAAACCCAGGAGGATTTCTTATGGCAAAATACATAGCAAAACGTGTTCTGCGATCTTTTCTCACCATGTTTGTCATCATCACCATTCTCTTTGCCCTTTTGCGGCTGATGCCCGTTGAAGGGTATTTTGAGAATTACGATAAGATGAGTTCCACCCAGATTCAGGTCAAGCTTCAGTCTCTCGGCCTGACCGATTCGCTGCCCAAGCAGCTCCTGCGCTTTTACAATCAGATTCTCCACGGCGACCTGGGAGAATCCAACGTATACCGCAAGGGTGTCGCCATTACCGCCATCATTGCAGATAAGATTCCCCTCTCCCTGACGCTGGGACTGCTCTCTTTGGCCATCTCCCTGGCAGTGGGCCTGCCTCTGGGCGTTTTGATGGCCCGCAGCACCCGCACCCGGTTCAAAATCGGGGACAAGCTGGGCACGGTGTTCATCGTGCTGGTGGAAGCCATGCCCTCGGCAGTGTACTATATTCTGATTCAGTTCGCCGGTTCCCAGACCCACATCGGCAAGGATATTCTGGGGCTTCCCATGCTTTTCGACGCTTCCAATCTGAAAAGCTACATTCTGCCCGTGCTTTCCCTGTCCATCGGCAACATCGCCTACTACGCCATGTGGCTGCGGCGGTACATGGTGGACGAGTCCAATAAGGACTACATTCGCCTCGCCCGGGCCAAGGGCGTGCCAAACGGCAGGATTTCCTTCGGTCATGTGTTCCGCAACGCCTTCGTGCCCCTGGTGCAGTACATTCCCAATTCCATTCTGTTTACCCTGATGGGCTCGCTGTACGTCGAGTCCCTGTATTCCGTGCCCGGCATGGGCGGCCTGCTGGTCACCGCCATCAAGCGTCAGGA
>CAMAKJ010000088.1 GCA_945836055.1 uncultured Clostridia bacterium
CTCGAATACCCTTCGGACCCAATTCCCGGGCAAGGGAAACCGTCAGGCCATTGACGGCGAATTTGGATGCGGGATAAGCAAAACCGCTGGGCTGACCGTAAATACTGACCATTGAGGAGGTGGATAGGATCACACCTTGGCCTCTTGCAACCATGCACTCACTTGCTGCCCGTGTGGCGTTGAAGACGCCCTTCACATTCAGATCCATAACCTTATCAAAGGTTTCTTCGGTATACTCGGTAAAGGGCGTGCTTTCAGATACACCGGCGTTGTTTACCAGAATATCAATGCAGCCGTATTTCGAGGCAGCTTCTCGGAAGGCATTGCGGACAGACTCCAAACTGGACAGGTTAGGACTGATTCCCGCAACTGTTGCATCAGGGTACTTTTCTTTCAGCTGCGCAACCGCTTTGTCAGCAGAACCTTGCGAGCTTGCGGTCAGAATGACAGTAGCACCCTCCTTCAAAAATTTGTCAGCAGTAGCAAATCCGATTCCTCGACTTCCACCGGTAATAATGGCAACTTTATCTTTGAGTCTCATATCGAATACCTCCTTGGTATGATCTATGGTTGTAATATATCCAAAAGATCAGTTCCTCTCCGTGATGTCATCACATAATTGCATCATCAATCTTTTTCATGTTAGTTTAAAAACTTGGACTTAATGAAATGCCATGCGTCCCGAGCGCATGGCATTGTTGTTAGGTTGCTATTTACATTGAAGATACGCCTCAGCTCTGTATTGGAGTCCAGGCGTAGTATATGGGCTATTCTGTACTTTGTACTTCCTGTGCCAATCGGATACCAACCTGCACGCCATGAATAAAACCATTCCGTTCATGATCCCGGCAGAGGGCGCAGACGGGATTGACAATCCAATCCATTTCCTGTAGCGGCATTCCGTTCAATGCCTGATACAGTTCTGCAAAATCAGCCTTGATTTGATCATCATAGATACGGTTGACATCTCCGTAAGCCTCGTAGAGCAACGAGAGGACAGCACCACCATCACCAAGATTCAGTTTGCGGGACGCAACATAGGTTTCCAGTGCACGGAAGTATTCTTCCATGTTCATACATTGATCATCTCCTCTCGGATGATCTCCTCGGCCCAGAAACGGATATTATTCATGCGCTGCACCCATACCATTGGGTCACTGGCTTTCATGGATTCCGTAATTCCCTCGGCTGCTTTCATCTGGTCAATCATCCGCTCCAGCCTGTCCTGTGCCTGCTGATTCAGATCAGCAAGGTATGTCCACAGTTCGCCTGACAAAAGCAAGCAGTTGTACTGAATCGGATTGTGCTCCCTCAGATAGTCCCGGTGCATTCGTCCCCACTTGCCGATGGGACGCTTTTCCTCTGGCAATGACAGGTCTGGGATATAGTAATCTCCCGCGCGGATATATTGGATGTCCATGGTCAGTTCTCCTTTACTTTGGTGCTGTCATTGTATCGGAGGATGATTGGAATGTCGATTGTACCGCAAAGCACAAATTGAAGGCATAATATACAATAAAAAGCAAAAAGCCCTGAGAAATTCAAACTTCTCAGGGCTGTTAAAATGTGGTTCTCCTCTATTGGCTCACACATGGGCGAGCAAGCCCAAACAACATGGCACCTTTTTCACCGGTTCAGGCACACAAGACGCCCCCTTCCATGAAAATTTTCCCGTATTATATCATGGAAGGGGGCATTAGTCGATAGATATACGCTTTTTTCTTCAAATATATGGTTCTGCTTATTAGCACCTCCGGCAGCCAGTATGGTTACCGGAGGCCGTTTTCTGAGGTCTTGTTATGCTGCCGTGGAATTACTATGGCGCTTTTCCGTGCTCCTTTCCGTATGGAGGGAATGACTTGTATTATCAGTTTTCCTTATGTTGTCAAAATGATTTACTTATTTTGTGCATTATGATAGAATACAAGTATAGATTTGCGCAAAAGGGAGAAAAGCCATGAATTTCAACCAGCTGGAGTATTTCTGCACGGCAGTGGAGTGCGGCAGCATTACCAAAGCCGCGAAGAAATTGTTCGTGACCCAGCCTGCCATTTCCGGGGCCATTCGGGAATTGGAAAAGGAATTTTCCGTCACGCTTTTCTCCCATACCCGCAGCAAGCTGTCCCTGAGCGAGGACGGCGAGCGCTTTTACGAGCGGGCAGAGCGGCTCTTTCGGGAGGTGGAGACCGCGAAGATGCAGCTGCACGACCTGGGCAGCTCCCGGCAGCCCGTTCGGGTCGGTATTCCGCCCCTGTGGGGAACCACCTTTTTCCCGGATCTTCTGCATGATTTTGGCGATAAGTACCCTGATATCCAACTGACCTTTTATGAGTACGGCTCCGCCCGGGCGGCAGCGCTGGTTCAGGAGGAAGAACTGGATGTGGCCCTGGTGAACCTCAGTCTGGACGATCCCGATAAATTCCACTCGGTGCGCATCGGGCGGGATCACTATGTTGCGGCGGTAGATCCGGCCCACCCGCTGGCACAGCGGGAGTCGGTGACGCTGGAGGAGCTGGCCTCCCAGCCTCTCGTCATGTACAACACGGACTCCGTTCAAAACCACTCCATCGGAAGCCGCTTTGACAGAATCGGTGTTGTTCCCAATATTCTGATTTATACCAGCCAGATCTACACCATGAAGAGCATGATCCACAACAACACCTGTGTCAGCTTTTTCTTTGCTTCCCTTTTGCAGGATCACCCGGACATCGTGGGTGTGCCCATCGAACCGCAGATCGAGCAGAAGGTGGGCCTTATCTGGCGCAAGGGGAAATATACCCCTAAAAGCGTAGAGGCGTTCATCTCCTTTGTGCGGGACTATCCACTGTTTCCCGAAGAACTTTAACAGGAAGGAGATTTTTTTTGCAAATGGAGAATTTTTCCTTTGCCCTGAATGCCACCATCCCCGTGTTTCTGGTGATCGCGCTGGGCTTCTTCCTGCAGCGGGTGCATTTTCTGAATGAACCTTTCAACAGGACAGCCAACGAATACGTGTTTCGGTGCGCTCTGCCTGTCAGCCTGTTCCGCTCCATCGCGGGAATGGACTTTTACGGCGAATTTGACCCAGGCTTTTGCCTGTTCTGTTTTCTGGGCACCACGGTGATGTTTCTGGGTATTTGGGCCGTCTCATGGGGAATGATGAAGGACAAGGGCCAGGTGGGTGCTTTTGCCCAGGCTTCCGCCCGGTCCAGTGCGGCGGTACTGGGCATTGCACTCGCAGCAAATATTTATGGCGACTCCGGTATGGTGCCCATGATGATCATGTCGGCGGTGCCGTTTTTCAATGTTTACTCCGTGCTGATCCTCAGCTTTTCGCCCCAGGTGGATGAAGATGGCCACCTGCTCCCGGCGTCTCATGGTATGGAAGCGGTCAGAAAGGCCTGCGTAAATGTGGCTAAGAATCCGCTGATTCTTGGCATTGTTTCGGGGCTGCCCTTCGCACTGCTCAGAATCCCGATTCCCACCATGGTGGACAGCGCCCTCAGCTCTATCGGCGGAACGGCTACGCCCATTGCCCTGCTGGTGATAGGCGCGTCCTTCTCCGGCAGCGGTGCCATCCGCCGCTGGAAGGGCACGGTCTGCTCCTGCTTTGTCAAGCTGTTTCTGCTGCCGGCAATTTTCCTGCCTCTGGCGGCGATGATGGGTTTCCGGGACAGCGAGATGATTGCTATTCTGATAATGGTAGGCTCGCCCACCACCGTAGCCAGCTTTGTCATGGCAAAGAGTATGCACGCCGACGATGTGCTGACCTCCAACGCGGTGCTGCTTTCTACCCTGCTGTCCTCGATGTCCATTACCCTTTGGCTGTATCTGCTGCGTTCTTTTGGTTTGATTTGAATATAGAAGCAAAAGCCCTACCGCTGTACACCGTCAGCAGCAGGGCTATACCCTTCCCGCTTCGAGCGGGTTCGGGACTTTCAACGTACTATGGAATTAGCCTTTTGATAGATGCCATCAACTACCTGAACAACCCGGACGTGTACAAGCTGGGGGACAAGGTTATCGTCATCGGCGCGGGCAACGCCGCCATGGACGTGGCCCGTACCGCCATGCGCCATGGCGCCCGGGAAGTACCTGCTTCTCCCTGCGCAAGGCCGTAGCCGCCAGCCAGTACGAGTTCAGCTACCGGCGCTGTCTTGGATGTGAACGGCGGCTGCTATATGCGTTCCTGATACTGTGTCCAACCGCAGCCCTTCCGGAATTTGTGAACTGCTTATAGAACTATTTTGAGACGCTGAGGCCGACTGCATTCCCCATGGAATACAGTCGGCCTGTTTGTTGCTTCTTCAATATCATTCTTCCGGTTATTTGACCTTCCCACAGCAGTTTTTATATTTCCTGCCGCTTGGCGGCCTTCAACTCTTCCCGCGGCTCCTCCATCACCTGCGCCAGATGGTCAGCGGACTGCTCCGTTTCCAGAACATCCTCGGTTTCCCGTTCCAGATCGGCGTTGAGCTGATCCAGCATGGAGCGGGAGTTTTCTTTTACCTTTTTCACATAGAGCTTCCTGTGCTGCGGCACATTTTTTCCGGCGGGGGAATATCTTACGTACCATTTGGGTAGGATGATTCCAAATCCCCCACAATGGTGCCCGGCTCGCCGGTGAAGGCGGAGAGCACCTCCACGGGAATGCCGTATTCCCGGGCGAATTCCACACTCCGGTCGTGGAGTACCTGGGCGCCGTTTTCAATGAGCGCCATCATGTGGTCATAGCTGATCCGCCCGAAGCGGGTGGCATCGGAATAGATCCGGGGATCCCGGTCATAGACCCCGTCCACATCGGTGAAGATCTGGCACCGGTCGGCCTTCAGCCAGGCGGCCAGGGCCACCGCCGTGGTGTCGGAACCGCCCCGGCCCAGGGTCGTTATGTCGCCCTCCGGGTCGATGCCCTGAAAGCCAGCCACCACCACGATTTTCCCCGCCGCCAGCTCCTGCCGGATCCGCAGGCAGTCAATGGTCAGAATCCTGGCATTGCCGTGAACGCCGTCGGTGTGTATTCCCGCCTGCCAGCCCGTCAGGCTTACCGACGGATATCCCAGAGCGCCGATGGCCATGGCCATCAGCCCCGCGGACATCTGCTCCCCGGCAGCTAAGTAGGCGTCCATCTCCCTGGCAGCGCCCCGGCGATTGATCTGGGCGGCCTTTTCGATGAGAATATCGGTCATTTCCCCCTGGGCGGAAACCACCACAATCACCTGGTTCCCCTGTCGGGCCAGCCCCGTGACCCGTCTGGCCGCGGCGCGCAGGCGCGACCCGTCTGCAATGGACGTTCCTCCGTATTTCTGCACGATGAGCATATCGCACCCCTCCCAGGCCATCGTATGTCATCGACGGGCGAAGTGTGACGAAGAAAAAACTGCCGCTCACTTCAGCGGCAGCTCTTATGTGGGGGTTGGGTCAGCCCGCCAGCACGTCGGCCTTCAGCACGCCGTGGGTCGTGGACAGCCGGCCAAGCAGCTCCTCCAGGGTGATGGACAGATCGATGGTCTCGGCGGAGATGGTGACAACGGCGGTGCCGTTGGTGGGGACGATGGAGTTGATGGTGATGATATTGGCGCCGACCCCGGCGAAAACTCCCAGAATCTCCGACAGCAGGCCCGGCTCGTCGTGGAGCAGAAGCTGGAAGGTAATGATCCGCCCGGTCATCATGTTCTGGAAGGGCAGCACAGCGTCCCGGTATTTATAGAAGGCACTGCGGCTGATATCGGTCATTCGTGTAGCCTCGTTGACGGTGGACGCCTCGCCGGTGGACAGCAGGCGCTTGGCCTCTGCCACCTTCAGGAACACCTCCGGCAGCGCGGATGCTTCCACGATATAATATTTGGGTTGGGTAGACATATCTGACCTCCTTAAAGGTGCGTATGTTTTCAATGGAACTACATCTGTTCATCCAAAACGTATTGTAGCATACATTTTGGAAAATGCAACCCCCATATTTTTCACAAAAAGGAGGAATTCCTCTGCGTTTCGGAATCAAAACCACCGTATCCGTTCTGGCGGTGCTGCTCGCTGTGTGGCTGACGGCGCGGCTGCTTCTGCCGCTGTTTTTTCCCTTTCTGCTGGGGCTGCTGCTGGCGCTGGCGGCGGAGCCTATGGTTTCCTTCCTCCATAACCGGCGCGTCCCCCGGGTGGTCAGCGCCGGGATCGGCGTCAGTATGGCGTTCTGCTTTCTGGCGCTGCTGGTGATGCTCCTGTGCGCCTTTCTGCTCCGGGAGCTGCGGATGGCGGCACGGGTTCTGCCGGATCTGGAGGACACAGCCAAGTCCGGTATTTCCCTGCTGCAAAGCTGGCTTTTGGAACTGGCCTCCCACACCCCCGAGGGGGTGCAGGGGCTGCTCCGCGACAATGTGACTTCCTTTTTCTCCAACGGTACGCAGCTGCTGGATCAGGCCATCCGGTATGTGCTGGGGCTGGCGGGGAGCTTTCTCGGCCACATTCCCGACAGCGCCCTGAGCCTGGGCACAGCGGTGATTTCCTCCTTCCTGATCTCCGTGCGGCTGCCAAAGATCAGGGCGTGGCTGAAACAGCGTCTTCCCCGGGAGAAGCTGCGTCCCGCCCTCGCAGCGCTGAAGCGGATGAAAAGTGCCGTTGGCGGCTGGCTGCTGGCGCAGCTGAAGCTGATGGGGGTGACCTTCACCATACTGACCCTGGGTTTCGTGCTGCTGCGGATTGCCTATGCGCCGCTGTGGGCGCTGGCGGTTTCCTTTGTGGACGCCCTGCCGGTGCTGGGCACCGGCACTGTGCTGATACCCTGGGCGCTGATTTGCTTTCTGCGGGAGGACGGCGCCCGGGCGGTGGGTCTGCTGGGGATTTACGCGGTGATTTCTCTGACCCGCTCCATGCTGGAGCCCAGACTGGTAGGCCGTCATCTGGGACTTGACCCGCTGGTGACGCTGATGGCGCTGTATGCCGGCTACAAGCTGTGGGGAATCGGCGGAATGATTCTCGCGCCCCTGCTGACGGTGACCGTTCTGCAGGCCATTCCCGGGCGAAGACCCGGCAAGTCCCTATAACGCCGCTAACAGAAAACCGCCCGCTGCCCGATTGACAACTGCCCCGGTTCATGGTAAGATAACCGTGATTCCGGAATATGCGGGCATGGTGGAATTGGTAGACTCGGTGGATTTAGGTGCTGTCACCTTAGTGAAGGTTTTTCCGGTTCCCCAATCCGTCAGCAAATGGTAAGTGCAGGTTTTCCTGTTCTTATAAATGTGGGCCAAGCGATAAGCTCCACCTCGGTTGCCTCGCCGTGTAAAAATAGAGGTACATAAGAATATGCGGGCGTGGTGGAATTGGCAGACACGTATGATTTAGGCTCATATGTCGTGAGGCATGCAGGTTCAAGTCCTGTCGCCCGCACCAAAGCAGTATAATCCGTCCTCATCTTCCCTATGGAAGATGAGGACGGATTATTGTTTATTACATCTTTGATTTCTTCTACAACGGTACCCCTCTGCGTCCAGAATCCAAGTCCAGAGACTCTCGGAGACAGAAATAATGAGAACACAGGGACATATCCTAAGATCAATGTCACTAAGTTAGCAACATTGGTTCCAAACACAGCCCCATAACGAACGAG
>CAMAKJ010000089.1 GCA_945836055.1 uncultured Clostridia bacterium
CTGGGCCGTATCGGCGGTGATGAGATGCTGGTCTATATGCGGAATTCCGGCGAACAGGAGCCTGCCGTCCGGAAGCTGGTGGAAGTTCAGAAGAGACTGAACGCCTTGCCGGACGGGTGGCCGCAGATCACGCTCAGCGCGGGCATCGCCCGCTATCCGACTGACGGCAATGATTACAGCGGCCTTTTCCACGCTGCTGATCAGGCAATGTATAAGGCCAAGCGGAGCGGAAAGAACCGTATTTGCTCCTGCGGGGAGTAAGAAAACATCAAGGAGGGCGCTGCCGCATCGCGGCAGCGCCCTCCTTCTGCTTCGGACGGACTTACCTATACTTCTTCAGCCAGCCGGTATCCCACGCCTACTTCGGTAAACAGGTATTCCGGCTCAGCGGGATTTTTTTCGATTTTCCGGCGGATGTTGGCCATATTTACCCGGAGGATCTGGTTGTCGCCCCCGGCCCGGGGACCCCACAATTCCTTGATGATGAAGTCGTAGGTCAGGACCTTGCCGGCGTATTTGCCCAAAAGAGCCACGATGCGGAACTCACTGAGGGTCAGGCGGACGTTCTGTCCGTTTTTCAGGACCTGGTGCTTGTTGTAGTCGATGGTCAGCTCTCCCACGGTGTAGGTGCCTTTCTGGGCGATCTCGTCGTTTCCGCTGGAGGTGCGGGTGTGGCGGATAGCCGTGCGGACCCGGGCCAGCAGCTCGTCGGTGCCGAAGGGCTTGGTCAGGTAGTCGTCAGCCCCCAGGTCCAGCGCCGTTACCTTGTCCTTTTCGTGGGAACGGGCGGAGACCACCACCACAGGCAGACTGGACCAGCTCCGAAGCTGGCGGAGAATGTCCAGCCCGTCCATATCCGGCAGGCCCAGATCCAGAATGACCAGGTCCGGGCAGTGGGAGGAGATCATGGACAGGGCCTCCGCGCCGGTGCGGGCCTGCATGGCCTCATAGCCGTTGCCGGACAGGACAGTGGAGATAAAGCGGGCGATGCTCTTTTCGTCCTCAATGACCAGGATCTTTTCCCGGATGTTCATAGAGATTCCTCCTTATTCAAGGGCAGGCGGAAGGAAAATTCCGCGCCGGTCTCCAGGTTGCGGGCCTCCATGGCGCCGCCGTGGGCCCGGACGATGGCCAGGCACACCGACAGTCCAAGGCCCATGTTGCGCTTGCCGTCGCTGGTGGGGGTCTCGCTGTGCTTCATGGTGCCGTCGAACAGTGTGGGAAGGGCACTTTCGGGGATGCCGCGGCCATTGTCCCGGACGGAAAAACGGGCAAAGTCACCTTCCTTTTGAACAGAGAGACTGATGGCAGTGGTGGTCCCGCCGTGGAGCACGGCGTTTTCCAACAGGTTGGACAGGACCTGCGCGATCAGAATGGGGTCCATCGGCACCATCAGAAGGGATTCCGGCGCGGTGACAGAAACGGATACCTGAGGGAAGCGGCGGCGGAATTTCCGGGCGGCTTCGCCCAGGACCTCTTCCGCGGCCTCAGGGGACTTGGCGATGCTGGCCTGATCGCTGCCGATGCGTGTGATGGACAGCAGGTTCTCCACCACCCGGATGAGCCACTGGGCGTCATCCCGTACATCCTCCAGCAGGATGCTGCGGTCTTCCGGGGACATCTCCGGGTTTTCCAACACGGCGGAGGTGG
The DNA here is from genome assembly GCA_945836055.1 of uncultured Clostridia bacterium. Classification (GTDB taxonomy): domain Bacteria; phylum Bacillota; class Clostridia; order Oscillospirales; family Oscillospiraceae; genus Faecousia. The sequence continues at coordinate 1,651 of CAMAKJ010000089.1, forward strand.
CGCCCAGAATGGCGGTGAGGGGCGTGCGGATGTCATGGGAGACGGAGCGGAGCAGGTTGGCCCGCATCTTCTCTTTTTCGTTCTCTGCCCGCAGGCGTTCCCGCTGCTTGGCCTGGGCGGTGAGGGTGCCGGTCATAACGGAGACGACCAGAAAGGTCAGAAAGGTCAGGGGGTAGCCGGAGAGTGTGAAATTCACCGCCCAGTAAGGGTATGTAAAGACAAAATTGACACAGACCACGCCCAGCAGCGAGGCGATCAGGCCAAACAGGTACCCGGTGGTCAGGCGGGAGACCAGCAGCACCGCCAGAACAAAGATGGGAGAGGCGAAGCCGTCACTGCTGCCCGCCAGCCGCAGCAGATTGCACAGGCCAAAGGCACAGGAGAGAATGATGGCGGAGACCAGAAGGTCCCGCCGGGAAAAGGGAAACAGCCGGGCGGCCAGAGCGCGTTTTTGACTCAAAGGGGAGACCTCCTCATGGAAAGGGGTGGAACAGGATATGCCGGTAATTGAGACCATTATAGCAGATATGCCGTTAAATTACCGCTAAAAATTGACGTTCTTTCAGCGGCAGAACTCCGGGAATGAGAGGGAAAGGGTGTGTGCGGGAAAACCGTCGAGGTTTTCCTGCACAATTTCAATCGGCCCGCCGCAGCGGCCCCTTTTGTATTGGCAAAAGGGGAGGGCACCAAAAGAGGGAGACAGGCTATGCCTGTCTCCCTCTTTTGGTGCCGGTGGTGGGACTCGAACCCACACGGTATCGCTACCAACGGATTTTGAGTCCGTCACGTCTACCAATTCCATCACACCGGCGTTCAGTGATTTTATATTATACAGGATGGGTTTCCAAAATTCAAGAGAAACTTTCCGTCCCCTGCATCATGTCAAAAATGAACAGTCCGTAAAAAACGTGGAAAATCGGAAGAAAGACTATCCAAGACCGGGGAAACGTGCTATCATATATTTGTTAAATTATGCGTATCGGCAGAAAGGGGCGAGAGGATGAGGAAAGCGGTTCAAAGGGCTGGGCTGGCTTTGGCGGCCATGCTGGCGATCATGCTGCTGTCCGGCTGCAGCGGACTTCCCAGGTTCTCCGCCAGTCCCCAGGACCTGTACAGCCTGCCCGCCCTGCCGGCGAACTACACGGAGCTGAACAGCCGGATCAATGAGATCCTCGGCAGCGGAGCCGAGTACGCCGCCCCCACCGCCGGCACCAATATCCAGTCTGTACAAATGGTGGATCTGGACGGGGATGGCGGAGAAGAGGCGTTGGCGTTTTTCCGCAATTCCGGGGACGAAAAACCCATGAAGATCTATGTCTTCTCCGCCAGAGGCGATACCTATGAGCAGACCGGCCTGATCGAGGGAAGCGGAACCGCCATTTACAGCATCGACTATAAGGACCTGGACGGCGATGGACGCAAGGAAATTGCCGTGGGCTGGAAAGCCGCCACGGAGCTCCAGGTGCTGGAGGTCTATACCCTGGGTAAAAACGGCGCGGAAATGCTGCTGCGGACCAATTATGTCCGTTATGTGATTCAGGACATGGACGGGGACGGGCGGCAGGAACTGGTGGTCCTGCGGTCAGACGAAGAGGGCGGCATCGCCGATTATTACGGCTGGCAGGAAAACGGCGGTCTGGCAGGCTTGTCCTCCGCACGGCTCTCTGTTACCATGGCGGAGCTGATCCAGCAGGGCAAAATGACCAAGGGCTGCCTGCGGGACGGTGTACCGGCAGTTTTTGTGACCGGCGTGACGGAACTTTCCGGAGCGGTAACGGACGTTCTGGCCCTGCGGAACGGAGAGTTGAGCAATATCGCCCTTTCGGAGCAGACCGGAATTTCCAAGCTGGTGTACCCCTTTTTCGGCCTGTATCCCACAGACATCAACAATGATGGCCTGACGGAGGTGCCGACGCCGGTAAAGCTCCCTGAGCTGACCGATGACGATGCGCCGGTGCAGCGGATCGACTGGCTGTCCTATGACGAGGCGGGAAGCGGAGAAGTCGCCCTGCGGACATACCATTGCGTGGAGGACGGATGGTACTTCCAACTGCCCGAAGATTGGACGGACCGCATCTATATCACCCGATTTTCCTCCCAGGATGAGGCCAGTGTGACATTTTCCACCCGGGGAGAAGGCAGCGAACCGGCACCTTTTCTGCGCATTACTGCTATCACCGGCACCAGCCGGGAGATCAAAGCCGTCCGGGGGAGCCGCTTCCTGCTGAGCCGCCAGCCCAAGACCCTGTATGCTGCCGAACTGCTGGAGGGGAACGACGCCTGGCGGTACGGCATGACGGCGGACGAGGTGCGGGCCGCTTTCAGCCTGATCCAGACCGAGTGGGTCGCCGGAGAGAATTAACGAGGATGGAAAGGATAGGACCATGAAGAAGGTACTGGTTTTGGAGGATGAATCCAGCATCCGCAGCTTTATCGTGATCAATCTGCGCCGGGCCGGATATGACGTCATCGAGGCGGAGACCGGCGAGGATGCGCTGGAGCGGCTGAAGGAGAATCCGGATACCCGGGTGGCGCTGCTGGACATCATGCTGCCCGGCATCGACGGCTTTGAGGTCTGCCGCCGCATCCGGGCCACCAACACCCGCATCGGCATCATCATGCTCACCGCCCGCTCCCAGGAGATGGACAAGGTGACGGGCCTGATGACCGGCGCCGACGACTATGTGACCAAGCCCTTTTCTCCGGCGGAGCTCACCGCCCGGGTGGATGCCCTGTTCCGCCGCACCGGCGGCGAGGAACCGGCGCAGTCCGGCGAGATCTGGCAGGCGCCTTTCCTGCTGAACACCCGGAACCGGACTCTGGAGAAAAACGGCCAGCGTATCAAGCTGACCCAGGTGGAATACACCATCATGCGAGTGTTCATGGAGAATCCTGGCAAGGCCCTGTCCCGGGAGGAAATTTTGGACCGGGTGTGGGGCCGGGACTACTTCGGCGAGCTGAAGATCGTGGATGTGAATATCCGCCGCCTGCGGCTGAAAATCGAGGACAATGTGCAGAATCCCACCTATATTACAACGGTGTGGGGCTACGGCTATAAATGGGGGCTGTAAAAGCCTCCGGCGGAGACTGAAACGGGGAGGAACACCGTGGCTGAGGAGAAAAATTTCAAATTCCGGGCCCTCCAGCTGCGGGGCCTGCGGCAGCGGTGGATCTTCAATACCGTGATGCCGGTGTTTGCGCTGGTGCTGTTGATCGTGGTGCTGTTTTCCACCGGCGTGTCCAGCTATTACTACGGTACTATGCAGAAGGGCCTGGAGACCCGGGCCCAGGCCATCGCCAACTCCTTCAACGAGTATTTCATGGACAACGGCTATGTGGGCTTCTATCCCAAGGCCGTGCAGGCGGCGGACAGCTTTGAGGACAAGGACCGCATCGAGCTGCAGTTTATCGGCAGCAGCGGCCGTATCCAGGTGTCCACCTCCGGCCTGACGGCGGGTACTTCTCCGGGCACCGGGGATATTGCCCAGGCCATCGAGACGGCGGAAATGGCGCCTTTCCGGGGCCGGGACCCGGAGACGGGAGAGAATATTATGGCGGTGTCCCATCCGCTGGTGTTCCACGGCAATGTGGTGGGCGTCATGCGGCTGGTGACGTCGCTGAAGGCGGCCAACCGGCAGGTGATGTTCGCGGTGCTGGCCATCTGCCTCATCGCCCTGCTGTGTATGGCCCTTATCGTTATTTCCAACCTGCTGTTCATCAACAACGTGGTGGAGCCGGTGGCGGTGGTGTCAGACGCGGCCAAGCGCATCGCGGCGGGAAGCTACGGTTTCCAAATCGAGAAAAAATACACCGACGAGCTGGGTGAGCTGGTGGACAACATCAACGATATGTCCCTGCAGATCGGCCAGAACGAGAAGATGAAAAGCGAGTTCATCTCCTCCGTGTCCCATGAGCTGCGGACGCCTCTCACCGCCATCAACGGCTGGGGAGAGACGATTCTGGAGGACCCCACCGGCGACCCGGTGCAGATGCGCCGGGGCATCCGCATCATCCTCAACGAATCACGGCGCCTCTCCACCATGGTGGAGGAGCTGCTGGAATTTTCCAAAATGGAGGATGGCCGCTTTACCCTCCGCATCGAGCAGGTGGACCTGCAGGCGGAGTTTGAGGACGCCATCTTCACCTACCGGGAGCTGTTCCGGCAGGAGGGCATTGAGCTCCACTATGTGCCCGGCGACGACGAGCTGCCGCCCATTCCCGGCGACCCGGAGCGGCTGAAGCAGGTGTTCTGCAACGTGCTGGACAATGCCGCCAAGCACGGCGGCGCCGGAGGGCGCATTGACGCGTCCATCGCCCTGGAGGGAGGCGAACAGGTCATCCGCATCCGGGACTACGGCCCTGGCGTGCCGGAGGAAGAGCTGCCCTATGTGAAGCAGAAGTTCTACAAGGGTTCCTCCAAGGCCCGGGGCAGCGGCATCGGCCTGGCGGTGTGTGACGAGATCGTCAAGCTCCACGGCGGCACGTTTGAAATCGGAAACGCCGAGGGCGGCGGCGCCGTGGTAACGATTCGGCTCCTTTTCAAAGAATGAAACAAATGTTTGATTTTTAAAAAACATTGTGATATACTGGAAAAGCAAGAAAGGAATTCTCATGGCAGAAGAGAGACAGTCCTGCGCGTTCCGCACCAGCATCGGCGGACAGGCGCTTATTGAAGGCATTATGATGCGTGGCCCGGAAAAGCAGGCCATCGTGGTCCGGGACCAGGAGGGAAACCTGGTGGAGAAGGTAGAGGACCTGAAATTCATCAAGGACCGCTATCCCATCCTGGGCGTGCCCCTCATCCGCGGCACAGTGAACTTTCTGGCGGCCATGGTCAACGGCGTGAAGGCCCTAATGTACTCCGCGGATTTCTACCCGGAGGAGGAAGCGGCCAAGCCCTCCAAATCTGAGCTGTGGCTGGAGAAGCACCTGGGCAGCAAAAAGCTGGAAAGCGCGGTCGTGACCCTGGCGGTGATCATGGGCGTGGGCTTGAGCGTGTTCCTGTTTATGATCTTGCCTACCTTCCTCACTGGCGGCATCCTCCACTTTTTCCCCGGCTTTCCCCTGTGGGGCCGGAACCTGGTGGAGGGCCTCCTGAAAATCGCCATCTTCCTGCTGTACCTCATCGTCTGCTCCAGGCAGAAGGACATCTACCGGGTGTTCCAGTACCACGGCGCGGAACATAAGACCATCTTCTGTTACGAAGCGGGCCTGCCCCTGACGGTGGAGAACGTACGCATCCAGCCACGGCACCATCCCCGCTGCGGCACCAGCTTCCTGTTCGTGGTGATTTTCGTGTCCATCCTGTTTTCCAGCGTGGTGTTCGGCATCTGGCCCATCACCAACGTGTGGCTGCGGAGCCTGGTGCATCTGCTGCTGCTGCCTCTTGTGGTGGGTGTGACCTACGAGTTCAACCGCTGGGTAGGCCGCCATGTGCAGGACAGCGGATTGGCAAAGGTTCTGACAGCCCCCGGCATGTGGATGCAGAACTTTACCACCAACGAACCGGACGACGGCATGATCGAGTGCGCCATCCGCTCCTTAGAGCTTGTCCTCCCCAGCGAAGAGGGCAAGGATGAATGGTGATTCCTGCATTTCCCTAAAAACCGACAACGAGGCGTATTATGGCTATCACATATAACAATTTGTATTTGGACATTCGCCAGCAACTCCGCAAGGCGGGCATTGAGGCCGCCACGCTGGAGGCCCGGGAGTTGGTGTGCTTTGGCACCGGAAAGAGCCGGGAGGACCTGGCCCGAGACGGCGGCCTGTATGCCTCCCCGGAGCTGGAACGGCAGGTACGGAGCTTGGTGGACCGCCATCTGGCGGGCGAGCCGGTAGCCTACCTTATCGGCGAGTGGGAGTTCTACGGATTGTCGCTGGACATTTCCCCCGATGTGCTGA
>CAMAKJ010000090.1 GCA_945836055.1 uncultured Clostridia bacterium
CCCTGGGCGCCGCCATGCAGCAGATTGTGGTGGGCTCCGAGCAGGACGGCAAGGCCGCCATCGGCTACTTAAAGCGCACCGGCGGCGGACGGGCGACCTTCCTGCCGCTGAACACGATACAGGGACGGAGCCTGCAGGAAACCGGGCTGGAAAACTGCCGTGGCTTTGTGGGCGTTGCCTCCGATCTGGTGTCTTTTGACGAAACCTACCGGGGGATTGTGGAAAACCTATTGGGCAGGACGGTGATCGTCTCCGACATGGACGCCGCCATCGCCATGTCCCAGAAATACCGCAGCCGCTTCAAGATTGTCACCCTGGACGGCCAGGTGATGAACCCCGGCGGCTCCATGACCGGCGGCTCCGTGAATAAGGACGCGGGAATTCTGTCCCGGGCCAACGAGTTGGAAAAGCTGGCGGCCCAGGAAAAGAAGCTGCAGCAGGACCAGCAGATTACCCAGGCGGATCTGCAGGAGGCCCAGCGGCAGTGCGATCAGGTGGAATTCCAGATGCGCGCCGCCCAGGATCAGCTCCGGGAGGCGGAGGATCAGGTGCTCCGGCTGCAGGGCCAGGAAAAGCAGCATGAAATTCTGCTGAACGCCATTGTGGAGGCGGAAGGCTCCGCCCAGCGGGAGCGGGATTCTCTGCGGCAGCGGGACGCTTCCGACCGGGAGCGCTACGCCGCCCAGCAGGCGAAGATTCAGGTGCTGACCCAACAGCTTGCCGAGACCCGGCAGACCCTGTCCCAACTGGAGGGCAGCCAGACCGAGGCGGCGGAGGCCAATGCAGCCATCACCAATCAGATGACCGGCCTGAAAACCGAGGAAGCAGCGCTGGACGCTGAGCGCGCTACGGCTTTGAATCACATCGGGGATTTGCAGCAGCTCCGCGCCGCCATGGAGGGCGACCGGGAAAAGAAACAGGCGCTGATGGACGCCATCCGGGAGGACACCGCCCGTCTGGAGGAGCAGATTGCCCAGCTGAAAACCCGCCAGGCGGAAAACGACGCCGAGGCGGAGGAAATGAACCGGCACATGCAGAAGACCCTGGAGGCCCGGGCGGAAGCGGAGGCCTCCAAAACCCGGGCGGAGCGGGAGGCTCAGGAGAAGAGCAAGGACATCCTGAACATGGAGCGGGCCTGCGCCCTGCTGGAACAGAAAAAAGTTACCTCCGGCATGGAGGAAAAGCAGATCATCGACAAGCTGTGGGATTCCTACGGCCTGACCCCCGGCACCGCGCCGGAGTACCGGGGCGAGATTGAAAACGTAGCTGCCGGAAACCGCCGGGCGGGAGAGCTGAAGCGGAAAATCGCCGCTTTGGGCACCCCCAACCTGGGCGCCATCGAGGAGTACGCCCGGGTCAACGAGCGCTACAGCTACCTTGCCGGGCAGCGGGACGACGTGCTGAACTCCAAGCGGGAGCTGGAAAGCGTCATCCGGGACATCACCAAGGAAATGACCACGATTTTCGTCACGGAATTCGGGAAAATCGACCACTATTTCGGGCAAACCTTTGAGGAAATGTTCGGCGGCGGCAAGGGACAGCTGATTCTGGAGGACCCGGAGAATCCCTTAACCTGCGGCATTGAAATCCGCGTCCAGCCCCCCGGAAAGCAGGTCAAGACCATTACGCTGCTCTCCGGCGGCGAGAAGGCCTTCGTGGCCACGGCGCTGTATTTTGCCATTCTGAAGGTGCGTCCCACGCCGTTTTGCCTGCTGGACGAGATCGACGCGGCTTTGGACGACCGGAACGTGGAGCGGTTTGCCGGGTATCTGCACACGCTGGCGCAGAAAACCCAGTTCATCGTCATCACCCACCGGCGGGGCACCATGGAGGCGGCGGACGTGCTCTACGGCGTGACCATGCAGGAGCAGGGCGTGAGTAAGCTGCTGCGCCTGGATTTGAACCAAATGGAGCAGTACCTGGGAATTACGGAATAAAAACGCATTTCCATTGACCGCAGAAGGCGACAATCGCAACAACAAATATCACCCAAAGGAGAGTTTTATGGGCTTTTTTGACAAAATCAAGGCCGGACTGACCAAGACCCGGGAGGCGCTCAGCGATACTCTGGGCAGCGTGTTTTCCGGCTTTTCCGAAATCGACGACGACTTTTATGACGAGCTGGAGGAAAGCCTGATTCTGGCGGATCTGGGCGTGGATACCTCCGTCAAGGCGGCGGGACTGCTGCGCAAGGCTGTCAGGGAGCAGCATTTGAAAACCACGGAGGAGGCCAGGGAGGCGCTGAAGAACATTCTGGCGGACATGCTGTCCGTGGGGGACACGGCGCTGAATTTATCCACCCATCCCAGCGTGATTCTGGTCATCGGCGTCAACGGCGTGGGCAAGACCACCACCATCGGAAAAATCGCCAAGCAGCTTGTCGGACAGGGCAAAAATGTGATGCTGGTGGCTGCGGACACCTTCCGCGCCGCCGCCGCCGATCAGCTGGAAATCTGGGCGGGCAGAAGCGGCGCGTCCATCGTGCGGCAGCATGAGGGGGCGGACCCCGCCTCCGTGGTCTACGACGGCATTCAGTCCGCCAAGGCCAAGGACTCCGACGTGATTCTCATCGATACCGCCGGACGGCTACACAACAAGACCAACCTGATGAACGAGCTGAACAAGATCAGCCGGATTGTGGACCGGGAGCTGCCTGACGCCGCCAAGGAGGTTCTGCTGGTGCTGGACGGCACCACCGGTCAGAACGGCCTGATTCAGGCCAAGCAGTTTAAGGAAATTGCCGGCGTCACCGCCATCGCCCTGACCAAGCTGGACGGCACCGCCAAGGGAGGTATCGTCATCGCCGTGGCGGACGCATTGCAGATTCCCGTGAAATTCGTGGGCGTGGGCGAACAGGCGGAGGATCTGATGCCCTTTGAGGCAAAAGCGTTTGTGGAGGCGCTGATTTGAGCATGAAAGTGGTATTGGCAAGCAAAAATCCGCATAAACTGGAGGAAATCAGCCAGATCACCAGAAAATTCGACATGGAGCTGGTGATGGAGTCCGATCTGGGCGTGGACATTGACGTGGAGGAGACCGGCACAACCTTTGAGGAAAATTCCTTTCTCAAGGCCAACGCCGTGATGAAGGCCACCGGCCTGCCCGCCCTGGCGGACGATTCCGGCATTGCGGTGGACGCTCTGAACGGGGAGCCGGGCATTTATTCCGCCCGCTACGGCTTTGACGACACCCTGGACGACTGGGGACGGCTGCAGCTTCTGCTCAAAAACACCGAAAACGTCCCCGACGGTCAGCGGCAGGCGCAGTTCGTCTGCGTCATCACCATGGTGACGCCGGAGGGCAAGGTCATCCAGGCCCGGGGCGAGGTCCACGGCGAGCTGCTGCGGGAACCAAAAGGGGAAAACGGCTTCGGCTACGATCCCATTTTTTATTATCCACCCCTGGGCAAAACCACGGCGGAGCTGAGCCCGGAGGAAAAGAACCGGGTGTCCCACCGGGCAAACGCACTGCGGATTTTCTACGAGAAATTGAAGGAGGAAGGGTATGCTGACAAGTAAACAGCGCGCCGAGTTCCGGGCGCAGGCGAACAGTCTGGACACCACCCTGATGGTGGGCAAGGACGGCGTGACTCAGGCGGTGATTGAGGAAGCGGACCGGCTGCTCACCGCCCGGGAGCTGGTGAAGGGAAAGGTGCTGGAGACCGCCCTGATGACCCCCCGGGAGGTATCCGACGCCATCTGCGAGGCTACCGGCGCCGAGGGTATTTCCTGTGTCGGCTCCAAGTTTGTCATCTGGCGCTTCAGCGAAAAGTGCCAGGCTGAGCGCAACGAAACCGGCCGGGCGAAGCACAAGGAGCTTCCCAAATCCAAGCAAGACCCGGTGGGCAAGGGCATCCGCGCCCGCCGTCAGGCCGCAAGAGCGGCCCGGGAGCAGCGCAACCAGTATTTCCGGGAGCAGGCCATTGAAAAGGCCATCGAGCAGAGCCGGGAAAAGCAGCAGCGGGGCAAAGGCTGAGTCCAATTGACAGTTGATGTCGCGTGCGGACGCATTTTGCAGCATCGAAAAGGAAAAGAAAATAATTGACAATTGTCCACTGTCAACTGTCAATTATGAAAGAGGAGCGGTGCAAATGGAACGAATCGGCATTTACGGCGGGACCTTTAACCCGCCCCACATCGGTCACATTCAGGCGGCGAAACAAGCAATCCCGGCGCTGGGACTGAGCAGGCTCATTCTGATCCCCACCGGCGTGTCTCCCCACAAGGAGATACCGGAGCATTCTCCCACGCCCCGGCAGCGGCTGGACATGCTGCGCATCGCCGCGGCGGATTGCCCCGGTCTCGAGGTTTCGGACATGGAGCTGAACCGGGAAGGGCCGAGCTATACCTGGGAAACCGTCGCGCAGATGAAAGCGCGCTTCCCCCACGATGAGCTGGTGCTGCTGATGGGCAGCGACATGCTGCTGAGTTTTGACCAGTGGAAGCGCCCGGAGGAAATCCTGAGCCGCGCCAGCCTTGCCGTGTTCTTCCGGGGCGGAAAGGGAGAATCCGCCGCCGTGGCCGTGAAAAAGGCCCAGCTGGAGGGGGCGGGGGCGAAAATCACCCTGGTAGAAAACAATGTGATTGATATTTCCTCCACCCAGCTGCGGCGGCTGCTGGCGTTCCACTGTGCCGATCCCTTCCTGCCGGCGGGCGTGGGGGACTACATCCGGGCGAATGACCTGTACGACGTGAACGCCGATTGGAAAAATCTGCCTATGGAAGAGCTGGAACAGGTGGTCGTCCGGCTGCTGAATCCCAACCGGGTGGCCCATGTCCTGGGCTGCCGGGATACGGCTGTGGCCCTGGCGAAACGGTGGGGCGCGGACGTGACCGACGCCGCCCGGGCGGGGCTGCTCCACGACATTACCAAGGCCCTGGACGGGCCTCTGCAGTTGACAGTTTGCAGCGAGTATGGTAAACTGTTAAGCGAATTTTCGAGGAAATACCCCAGAACCCTCCACGCCCTTACCGGCGCTCTGGTGGCGGAGCGGATTTTTGGGGAAAACGAAGCGGTTGTCTCCGCGATTTGCTGCCACACCACGGGAAAAGCGGATATGAACACGCTTGAAACCATTCTTTACGTGGCAGACTATATGGAGCCGAACCGGAGCTTCCCCGGGGTGGAGAAGCTGCGGGAGCTGGCCTACACCGACCTGACGGCGGCGCTGAAGCTGGGGCTGGAAATGACCCTGGAGCACCTGAAGGATCAGGGGAGCGAGGTGTCCCCCGAATCCCGGGAGGCGCTGGCCTGGCTGAATCTGAATCCATAGAAAGGAAGAGATTATGTTAACCCCAAAAGAAATTGCCTACGCGGTTACGAAGGCCCTGGATGCCAAGAAGGGCCAGAATATCAAGCTGCTGAAAATTGACAGAATCAGCTCTCTGGCAGACTATTTTCTCATCTGCACCGGCACCTCCAACACCCACGTCAAAACCCTGTGCGACTATGCCGAGTACACCCTGGATCAGCTGGGCGAGCCGATGCTGAGCCGGGAGGGACACCATGGCAACGCCTGGGAGCTGCTGGACTACGGCACCATCGTCGTCCATGTGTTTACCGAGGAAGCCCGGCGGTTTTATGACCTGGAGCGGCTGTGGGCGGACGCCGAGCAGGTGGATCTGAAGGATATTTTGATCGAGGAATAACTCGATTGTTTTTTGGAAGAGGTGGATTCCCGTGAACTACGATTTTGCAAACATTGAAAAAAAGTGGCAGAAATACTGGGAGGAGCACAATACCTTCTACACGGACGTATGGGATTTTTCCAAGCCCAAATACTATGTGCTGGATATGTTCCCCTACCCCTCCGGCGTGGGCCTGCACGCGGGCCATCCCGAGGGCTACACCGCCACGGACATCATGTCCCGGATGAAGCGGATGCAGGGCTACAATGTGCTGCACCCCATGGGCTATGATTCCTTCGGCCTGCCGGCGGAGCAATACGCCGTCACCACCGGCCATCATCCCAACGGCTTTACCCAGAAGAATATTGAGACCTTCTCCCGGCAGCTGAAGGAACTGGGCTTTGACTATGACTGGTCGAAGATGATCGCCACCTCCGACCCCTCCTTCTACAAATGGACCCAGTGGATTTTCAAGAAGCTCTACGAGGCGGGCTACGCCAAGCGGATTGAAATGCCGGTGAACTGGTGCGAGGAGCTGGGCACCGTGCTTTCTAACGACGAGGTCATCGACGGCAAGTCCGAGCGGGGCGGCTATCCCGTGGTCAAGAAGAATATGATGCAGTGGGTCATCGACCAGCCCGCCTTCGCGGAAAAGCTGCTGGAGGGCCTGAACGAGATCGACTGGCCGGAATCCACCAAGGAAATCCAGCGCAACTGGATCGGCAAGTCCACCGGTGTGGAGGTGGACTTTAAGCTGGTTGGCGGCGGTGAGTTCTCCATTTACACCACCTGTATTGAGACGATTTACGGCATCACCTTCATGGTGCTGGCGCCGGACGGCAAGATCGTCCAGTCCCTGATGGACCGGGTGCAGAACAAGGAAGAGGTTCAGGCGTACATCGACGAAACCGTGAAGAAAAGCGACATGGACCGCACCGAACTGAACAAGGGCAAGTCCGGCTGCCGCCTGGAGGGCGTGTATGCCATCAACCCTGTCAACGGCAGGGAAGTGCCCGTGTTCATCGGCGACTTTGTCCTGGCAAGCTACGGCACCGGCGCGGTGATGGCTGTGCCCAGCCACGACCAGCGTGACTTTGAATACGCCCAGGTGCATGGCATTCCCATGATTCAGGTCATCGAGGGCCGGGACGTGTCCGAGTGCGCCTTTGAAAAGCAGGATTACCTGGGCAAGGGCTGTAAGCTCATGAACTCCGAGGAGTTCACCGGCCTGACGGTGGAGGAGGCCAAGGAGGCCATCACCTGCAAGCTGGAAAAGATGGGCGTGGCCAGAAGAAAGGTCAACTACCACTTCCGGGAGTGGATTTTCGCCCGCCAGAGATACTGGGGCGAGCCGGTTCCCTGCGTGTACACCGACGACGGCAAGACGGTCTTCCTGCCTGACGAGGAGCTGCCTGTGGTTCTGCCCGAGCTGGAGGACTACAAGGGCCGAAACGGTCAGGCCCCGCTGGAGAACGCCACCGAGTGGAAGCAATACGATCATAACGGCATCCACGGCGTCCGGGAGACTTCCACCATGCCCGGCAGCGCCGGTTCCTCCTGGTACTACATGCGCTATATCGACCCCAAAAACGACAAAGCGCTGTGCAATCCGGAGCTGCTGAAGCACTGGCTGCCTGTTGACCTGTACGTGGGCGGCCCGGAGCACGCCGTGGGACATCTGATGTATTCCCGGATCTGGAACCGCTTCCTGTACGATGAGGGCATTTCCCCTGTGAAGGAGCCTTTTAAGAAGCTGGTGCATCAGGGCATGATCCTGGGCGAGAACGGCATCAAGATGGGCAAGCGGTATCCGGAGTACGTGGTCAATCCCAGCGACGTGGTGCGGGATTACGGCGCGGATACTCTGCGGCTGTATGAGATGTTCATGGGCCCGCTGGAGGTTTCCAAGCCCTGGAGCA
>CAMAKJ010000091.1 GCA_945836055.1 uncultured Clostridia bacterium
GAAGGAACGATAAATCCCAATTTGCCGGTTTGCTGAGTTAAGCCGATATGCACAAAATTATTTATTATTTATCAAAATTATTTTTTTAATGTATCCCGAAGGGATTCCTTAATTGTCAATTTTTCATTGTCAATTGTCAATTCAAATTCCAATTTGGTGGACAGCTGAGGAAAACCGGTAAGCACTTTTGAAAATCTCCCAAGAAAGGGGCTTTTCATTTTGGGCCGGATGTTGTAAAATAAGCCTGATTGGAACCAAATCCCGCTGCCGCCATAGAATATCCGGAGGTGGTTGCGGTGGCTCTTTACATTCTGCTGGGAACCCTGGCGGCCTTCGGGCTGGTAAGCGGGCTTTGGGTGCTGTATGGACTTTTGCTGCCCGCTGACCGGGAGAGCGTCATCTATGCCCCGGCGAGACCGGGGGTGGCGGAGCGTTCCTTTGCCCGGCGGTATCTGTGGCTGCGGGAGCTGGGGCTGCTGCGGTGCAGCCTTACCATGATCGATCTGGGCCTGAGAGGCTCGGAACGGGACTGGCTGACAGACAGGGGAATTACAATCTGCACGCCGGCGGAGCTTTCCGCCCGGCTGGAAACAGGAGCGGAAACAAATTGACGGAAGACTTGGAAATCCTCCAGGGCGCCATCAGCGCCGTGGTGTATCAGAACTATGAAAACGGCTACGCCGTGCTCCGATTGAATGTGGGCGGCGGTCAGACCGTGACGGTTGTGGGCACCATCCCCCTGCCCGCCGTGGGAGAGCGGCTGATGGTCACGGGGAAGTGGAGCACCCACTCCAGCTACGGCAGGCAGTTCGAGGCGGAATTTCTGGAGCGGCTGATGCCCCAGACCAGCATGGAAATCCTGAATTACCTTTCCAGCCGGGTGGTCAAGGGCATTGGTCCCAAGACGGCGGCGCGGATCGTGGAGCGCTTCGGCGAGGAAACCCTGCAGGTCATGGAGCGGGAGCCGGAGCGGCTCAGCGAGGTCTCCGGCATTTCCCGGGAAAAGGCCAGAGCAATCGGCGAGGAATTCCGTCTGCAGGTAGGCATGCGGCAGCTGATGGAGTTTTTTGCCCTGCACCATCTGCCGGCGGAGCTGGCGGTGCGCACCTACAAGCTGTACGGCGACAGCACCGTGGAGCTATTATACGACGATCCCTACTTACTGATGGACGAAGGACTGGACGCGCCCTTCGGGGCGGTGGACCGCTTTGCCATTGAGCTGGGGGTGGCTGGGGACGATCCCCGGCGGGTGGAGGCCGGCATCCTCTTTGAACTGAACTACAACCTCACGGCGGGACACAGCTTCCTGCCGGAGGACAAGCTGACAGCGGCTACAAGCCAGCTCCTGTCCGTGGACGCGGAGACGGTGAAACAGGGCATCGCCCGGCTGCTGGAAGCCGACCGCCTGGTGCGGGAGAAATTGGCGGGCATTACCGTTGACTATCTTCCCCGCCTTTACGAAGCGGAAACCAACTGCGCCCGGCGGCTGCTGGAATTTGCGCAGAGCCGTTTCCCGGAGCCGAAGGGCCTGGAAACGATGATCCGCCGGACGGCGGAGGAAAGCGGCATCCGGTACTCCGATGAGCAGACCAGCGCCATCCGGGAGGCGGCGGCCTCCGGCCTGCTGCTGATTACCGGCGGCCCGGGCACCGGCAAAACTACGATTCTAAATGGAATTCTGTCCCTGCTGGGGCAGATGCAGCTTTCCTGCCTGCTGGCAGCGCCCACCGGCCGGGCCGCCAAGCGGCTGACGGAGGTGACGGGGGAGGAAGCCTCCACCATTCACCGCCTGCTGGAAGCCGCCATCGATCCCGGCACGGGGAACATGTATTTCGTCCGGGACGAGGACAACCCGCTCAAATGCGACGCGGTGATTGTGGACGAGATGTCCATGGTGGACGTGGAGCTGCTGCACTGCCTGCTGAAGGCCATCCCCAGCGGCAAGCGCCTGATTCTGGTGGGCGACCCCGACCAGCTGCCCCCGGTGGGGCCGGGCTTTCCCTTCAGCGACATGCTTCGCAGCGAAAGGCTGCCCACGGTGCGGCTGACCGAGATTTTCCGGCAGGCCCAGCAGAGCCTGATTGTCATGAACGCCCACCGGGTCAACCGGGGGGAAATGCCGGAGCTGAAGAACGTGAAAAGCGACTTTTTCTTCATGCGCCGCCAGAGCGAGGAGACGGTGTCCGCCCTCGTCCGGGATTTGTGCACCACCCGGCTGCCCAAAAACATGGGCATCCCCCCGGAACAGATTCAAGTACTCTCCCCAACCCGCAAGGGGGGCGTGGGCACCGCCGCCCTGAACCGGATGCTGCAGGCCGCCCTGAACCCGCCTGCCGAGGGCAAAAAGGAGCGGGCCTTTGGGGACATCGTCTTCCGGGAGGGCGACCGGGTGATGCAGATTTGCAACAACTATGACATTTTATGGAAAAAGACCGACGGCAGTGCCGTGGGCGCGGGGATTTTCAACGGGGACGTGGGCACCATCACCGAAATCGACACCGGCGGGGAGACGGTGACGGTGCGCTTTGACGACCGGGCGGCGGACTACGACTTTACCCAGCTGAACGAGCTGGAACCGGCCTACGCAATGACCGTGCACAAAAGCCAGGGCAGCGAGTACCGGGCGGTGATCCTGACGGCCTGGAACGGCTCGCCCTACCTGCTCAGCCGCAGCATTCTCTATACCGCCATCACCCGGGCGCGGGAGCTGCTGATTATTGTGGGGCGGGAGGAAACCGTGGCGGCCATGGTGGAAAATGCCCGGAAAAACCGCCGCTACACCGGCCTCAAGCTCCGGCTCCAGGGGAAAACCGAATGAGACTGTACTACTGGCTGATGGGGGTGCTGTTTCCACCCAAATGCGTTTTGTGCGGGAAGATTCTGGGAAAAGACCAGCTGGATCTGTGCCGGGAGTGCCGGGAAAGCGCGCCTGCGTATCCTTTCGGAAAAAGAAAGGGTCAATTTCTTGACAGTTTCGCTGCGGTCTGGTACTATGAAGGGAACGTCAGAAGCAGCTTGCTCCGGTTTAAGTTCCACGGCGCCCGGCACTATGCCGCCGCCTACGGCCGGCTGCTTGCCATGAAGCTGCAGTCGGGATACCCGGAGGGGTTCGACGTGCTCACCTGGGTGCCCGTCAGTCCCCTTCGGAAGCTCCGCCGGGGCTACGACCAGGTGGCGCTTCTGGCAAAGGCCGTGGGGCGGGAGCTGGGGATGACCCCGGTGCCGCTGCTTCGGAAAGTTCGTCACAACCGTCCCCAATCCCGTATCCAGGGAGAGGCGGAGCGCCGGGCTAATGTGCTGGGGGCTTACCGTATCCGCCGGGGCGCGGAGATTTCCGGAAAGCGGATTTTGCTGCTGGATGACATCCTGACCACAGGAGCCACGGCGGGAGAAGCCGCCCGAATGCTGAAAACCGCCGGGGCGGCGGAAGTACATTGCGCTGCCGTCGCGGCGGCAGGAAAGGAATAAAATACTATGTTTCTGTTTTCCAACGACCTGGGTGTTGACCTGGGTACATCAAACGTGCTGATTTACGCCGACGGCAAGGGCCTGGTTGTCCGGGAGCCCTCCGTGGTGGCCATGGACAAAAATACCGGCAAGATTCTACAGGTGGGCGCCGCCGCCCGGAATATGCTGGGCCGTACCCCCGGCAACGTGGTGGCCATGCACCCGCTGAAGGACGGCATCGTCTCCGACCACGAAATGACCGTCCGGATGCTCCAGGAGATGTTCAAAACCGCCACCAAGGCCTCCATCTTTACCCCCAAGCCCCGTGTGGTCATCTCCGTCCCCTCCGGTGTGTCCGAGGTGGAGGAGCGCAGCGTGATCAACGCTGCCATTGAGGCCGGCGCCCGAAGAGTGTTTCTGATTGAGGAGCCTCTGGCGGCGGGACTGGGCGCGGGCTTGGATATCCGCGGCCCCAGCGGTCACCTGGTGGTGGACATCGGCGGCGGCACCACGGACATCGCGGTGCTGAGCATGAACGGCGTGGCCGTGTCTTCCTCACTGAAGGTGGCGGGCAACTACTTTGACGAAATGATCGCCCGGTACGTCCGCCGTCAGCACGGCGTGGTCATCGGCCAGGTCACCGCCGAGAATGTGAAAATCCAGATCGGTCAGGTCTATCCCCGGGACGAGGAGCGCAGCATGAACATCAAGGGCCGGGATTTCAAGACCGGTATGCCGAAGGTGGTCACCCTGACCTCCACGGAAATCTTTGAGGTCCTCCGCCGCCCCGCCCGGATGATTACCGACGAGGTGCTGGCGGTGCTGGAGCAGACCAGCCCCGAGCTGGTGTCCGATATCTCGGAAAACGGCATTACCCTCACCGGCGGCTGCAGCCAGATCTGGGGTATGGATCTGCTGCTGGCGGAGCGCACCGGCATCGGCTGCGTCCTGGCGGACGACCCCGACGCCTGCACGGCCTATGGCGCGGGCAAGAGCCTGGCCTGGATCAACCGAATGCAGGAAGGCCCCATCAACATCGCGAGAAAACGGGCGATGCGTGGATAATTCGGTTAAGCCCCGGAGAAACGCTCCGGGGCTTCTGTATTACAGACGGATTCAGCGAATGACAACTTCGCCGGTGCATTCCATAACCGCGTCACCGCGGATGACCTCCCCCACGGAATCCGCTACGATCTTTCCGGAACGGGGATTCTTGATGGAATCCACATGCCCCAGGATTGTGGCATCCACGTCGGAGTACTCAAAGGACAGGTCGGCGTCCTCCATGGTGCAGTCCACCAGCTTCAGATTCCTGCAGTAGCACAGGGGCTGGGTGCCGCTGATTTTACAGTTTACCAGGGTCAGTCCGTCGGAGAACCAGCCTAAGTACTCGCCTTTGACGGTGCTGTCGTAAACGGTGACGTTTTTGCTGTGCCAGAAGGCGTCCTTGGTGTCCAGGCGGCAGCTGCGGATGGTGAGGTTTTCCATGTACTGGAAGGAATACTTGCCCTGCATATCCACGTTGGTCAGTGCCACGTCCCGGCTGTCCAGGAACAGGTATTCCGCCCGGATACGGCTGTCGGCCAGGGTGATGCCGCTGCATTTCCAGCCGAATTCGGGAGAATCGATGGTGCAGTTGCGCAGCGCAATGTCCTTACACTCCCGCACTGCCTTGATGCCGCCTAAGTCCGAGTCGGTGATTTTGCCGTTTTCCGCGTACCAGATGGCGGCGCGGGTTTTGTCGTCCATTCTGGAATCGTGGAGGACGAAGCTATGGACATGCCACAGGGGATACCGCAGGGAAAAACGGCAGTTTTCCAGCCGGATATCCCGGGCCTCCTTCAGAACGGACTCGCCGTCGGCAGGGCCGGCAAAGACGCAGTCGGTCACGTCGGCGCATTCCAGGTGGTACAGGGAACGCTCCTCGTCATACTGCTTTCCCTCAATTTTCTCTCTCATGGTTCAGACTCCTTTTCTTATCTTACCGTTTCATTATAACGAATCAGAACCACAATATCAAGCCCTGGCGGCGAGTCACCTTCCCCAAAGGGGAAGGCTTTGGTCAAACAGTTTCCGCTGTGCAATACATCCAGTCCAGGAGGTAAACCATGCATTACTGCTATTACGATTCCCCTTTGGGACGGCTTTTGCTGACGGAGGAAGGGGGCTTTCTCACGGGGCTGCGGATGGACGGGGCGGCTCCGGAAAACGCTCTGCCTGTCCTTTCCCCGGTGCTAGCCCGGACGGAAAACTGGCTGAACCGCTATTTTTGCGGGGAGAACCCCACCATGGACATTCCGCTGTCGCTGGCGGGGACGCCCTTCCAACGGCAGGTTTGGAGCATTCTCCTGACCATTCCCTACGGCCAGACCCGTACCTACGGTGAAATCGCCGGGCTGCTTGGCAGAGAAACAATGTCTGCCCAGGCAATCGGCGGCGCGGTGGGGAAAAACCCCGTCAGCATCCTCGTCCCCTGCCACCGGGTCGTGGGAGCCGGAGGGAAGCTCACCGGCTACGCCTGGGGGCTTGACCGGAAGGCCTGGCTCCTGCAGCATGAGGGCTGGCTGGCACGGTGAGAATCTGTCCGTGCCTTATGGGCGAATGTTTTTGCCAGAAAATCACTTTTTTCGCATCCAGAGGTTGACAATCGGGTCATTCCCAATTATACTATCCACTATGCTACAAAACGCAAGGGCATAATTGGAGGAAATCACAAGATGGTTATCAAATGGGATGTTACCATCCCCAAGCTCTCCGGGGACACGCCCCGCCGGGCGTATATCTATCTGCCCCAGTCTTACGAGGAAGACCCCGACCGGCGTTACCCCGTCATGTATATGTTCGACGGGCACAACGTGTTTTTTGACGAGGACGCGACCTTTGGCAAGTCCTGGGGCATGAACGACTACATGGAAAGAAGCGGCAAGCAGCTGATTATCGTGGGCGTGGAGTGCAACCATCAGGGCAACCGCCGGCTGGTGGAATACTCCCCGCTGACCTATGAAAACTCCGAGCACGGCAAAATCAAGGGCAAGGGCAGCGTCATGATGAACTGGATGGTCAATGAGCTGAAGCCCTACATTGACGCAAACTACCGCACCCTGCCCGACCGGAAGAATACCATCATCGCCGGCTCTTCCATGGGCGGTCTCATTGCCTTGTACGGCGTGACGGCTTACAATCATGTGTTCCAGCGGGGCGCCTGTCTGTCCCCCAGCCTGTGGGTGGCTCCGGGCAAGGTGCTGGAAATGGTGGCCCGGGCCCACATCCGCCGGGATACCACCGTTTATATGGACTACGGCGAGCTGGAAATGTTCAACCACGCGGCAACCCAGGAGTCGATGATTTCCACGGCGCATCTGCTGCTGACGAAGCGGGTGAATCTGGCCTTCCGCATTGTTCCCGGCGGCAACCATTCGGAAGCCAGCTGGGAAAAGCAGATCCCCATTTTCATGGAATGTCTGGGACTATAAAGAAATAAGGAGAGAATAGAATGGAGATTCGGTACGAAAAGTGGTGGAGCGGCTGGCTGAACCGGGACATGGAGTTCAAAATCTACGGCAGCAGCGGCAAACCGGTGCTGTTCGTTCCCTGCCAGGCGGGGCGGTTCTGGGATTTTGAATCCTTCAAGATGATCGACTACTGGGCACCCTGGATTGAATCCGGCAAGTGCATGGTGTTCTCCGTTGACACCATCGACAATGAGGCCTGGGCGGCCAAGGGCGCGGACAACCGCTGGCGCATCGAGAACCAC
Source organism: uncultured Clostridia bacterium (assembly GCA_945836055.1). Lineage (GTDB taxonomy): Bacteria > Bacillota > Clostridia > Oscillospirales > Oscillospiraceae > Faecousia. The sequence continues at coordinate 7,202 of CAMAKJ010000091.1, forward strand.
GAGAAGTGGTATCACTACATCGTGGACGAGCTGGTGCCCTATATCAAGCACGTTGCCGGCCTGGCCAACGGCTGCGATCAGGGCATCATGACCTTCGGCGCGTCCATGGGCGCCATGCATGCGGCAAACCTGTATTACCGCCGTCCCGACCTGTTCGACAGCTGCTTCGCCATCTCCGGCCTGTACGACAACAA
>CAMAKJ010000092.1 GCA_945836055.1 uncultured Clostridia bacterium
CAATTTATCCCCTTCCGTCCTGGAAGAATACCGCCGCGGGGAAATCCGGTTTTTTCCTCGCGTGAACCAAGGAGGCTCCCATTATGTCATCCAACCGAATCAACCGGATCAACGAGGAAATCCAGAAGGAGCTGGCAGCACTGCTGCGCACCGTAAAGGATCCCCGGGTGCAGGATACCATGATCTCCATTACCCGGGTGGAAACCACCCCGGATCTGCGCTATACCAAGGTCTACGTCTCCTTCCTTCAGGAGGACAGAGCCAAGGACGCCATGGCGGGTCTGAAATCCGCCGCCGGATATCTGCGCCGTCAGCTGGGGCACAACCTGCAGCTGCGCTACAGCCCGGAAATCGTCTGGGAGCAGGACGATTCCATCGTCTACGGCGCGAAAATGCTGAAGCTCATCAACTCTCTCGAGGTCAAGCACGATGAAGATTCTGACAATACCTGAAACCGCTCAATTTCTTCGGGAACACGACCGCTATACCATCCTCTCCCACCGCCGCCCGGACGGGGACACTCTCGGCTCCACCGCCGCCCTGTGCCTGGGGCTGCGGCAGCTGGGCAAAGCCGCCCATGTGCTGGAAAACAAGGAGATTACCCCCCGGTTTGCCTGGCTTCACGAAGGGCTGACCAAGCCCGAAGCCGAGGAGGGCGACACCCTGGTGACGGTGGACGTGGCCTCCCCCGGAATGCTGCCCAACGCGTATACTCCCCTGCTGGGAAAAATCGCCCTGCGCATCGACCACCACGGCTCCGCCACCTCCTTCACGGATTTAGAATTGGTGGACAGCGGCAGCGCCTCCTGCGCGGAGGTTGTGTGGGACGTGCTCGCCGAGCTGGGGGTTCAGCCCGACCGGCGGCTGGCGGAGTCCGTGTATGTGGGCGTTTCCACCGACACCGGCTGCTTCCGCTTCGCCAACACCACCGACCATACCTTCACCGTGGCGGCGCAATGTGTCCGGGCGGGAGCCAGAATTTATGAACTGAATCAGGAGCTGTTCGAGACGAATACGCTGGAGCGGCTGAAGATGCAGGGGTGGATTGTGGAGCACATGAAGCTGCTGAAGGGCGGCGAAATGGCGGTCTGCGCCATTCCCCGGGCAGTGGAACGGGAAATCGGCGTCAACGAGGACGATATGGACAACATCTCCAATTTCCCCCGCACCGTGGCAGGGGTGCGCATTGCGGCGACGCTGCGGGAAACCGCCGACGGCGACACCAAGCTGTCCGTCCGGGCGGTGCCCGGCTGCGACGCCACCCGGGTCACCGTCCGCTTCGGCGGCGGCGGCCACAAGGGCGCGGCGGGCGCATCCATGAAGCTGCCCCTTACCGATGCCGCAAAGGCCGTGGAACAGGCCATGCTGGAGCTGGAATCATGCTGAATGCAGAATGCTGAATGAAGGTGTCCGCTTTGCGGATGGATTTGTTATACCATAATGTGCTTATCGGGGTTACTCAGCAAAGCGGTAAATAGGACTTTGTGCACCTAACGTGATCGGCCTGCGGCCGACGCAATGCTGCGCATTGCAGGGAACGGATTGCCACACCAGTGTGCGCACTGGTTCGCAATGACATACCGCTGCAGCGTGACGCTGCGATAGAATAGAGAGAAAACGAAAAACGATGTCATTGCGAACCAGCCCTCAGGCTGGTGTGGCAATCCGTTTTCCCGGCATTCGCAGAATGCCATCGTTCCGAAGGAACGACAAATCCCAATTTATCCTACCAGCAGCGTTAAGCCGATATGCACATATCATAAATCTGCATTCAGCATTTTATTTGTGGGACATAGATATGAACGGAATTGTAATTGTAGACAAGCCCGCCGGGTGGACGAGCCAGGACGTCACAGCGCGGCTGCGGCGGGTGTTCGGTACCCGGCGCATCGGCCACGGCGGCACCCTGGACCCCATGGCCACCGGCGTGCTGCCGGTGTTCGTAGGCCGCGCCACCCGGGGCGTGGAATTCTTTGAGCACGCGGAAAAAACCTACGAAACGGAGCTGCTGCTGGGCATTACCACCGACACCGAGGATGTCACCGGCACGGTGCTCGCCCGCCGCCCGGTGTCCGTAACCCCGGAGCAGGCGGACGAAGTCCTGGCCCGGTTCCGGGGAGAGATTTGGCAGGTGCCGCCCATGTACTCCGCCCTGAAGGTCAACGGGCAGAAGCTCTGCGACCTGGCCCGGAAGGGCAGGCAGGTGGAGCGGCAGCCCCGCCCCATTACCATCCACGAGCTGACCCTGCTGTCTCGGGAGGACGACGTTCTCCGGCTGCGGGTGCGCTGCTCCAAGGGTACCTACATCCGCACCTTGTGCAAGGACTTAGGCGAATCATTAGGCTGCGGCGGATGTATGCGCTCGCTGCGCCGGGTGCAGGCGGGAGAGTACACCATCGCGGAGGCCGTACCCCTGCAGACGCTGCTGGACGCACAGGCGCCGGAAACCTATCTGCGCAGCGTGGACACCATGTTCCGGAACTTCCCAGAGGTGACGCTGACCGCCAATCAGGAAACCCGCTGCCGCAACGGCAACGCCTTTTCCGTCAGACTCCCCGACGGAACCTACCGTGCTTACAGCCAGAATGGGGAATTTCTCATGCTGGCGAAGGTGGAAAACAGTGTTATGTCAACTGTAAAGAGTTTCTTTGAAATTGAATGAGAAATGCAGAATGCAAAATGCTAAATGAGGCGCGCCGGACGCAGGAATCATTTTGCATTCAGCATTCAGCATTTTGCATTCTTATCGGGTGATCCAATGAACAAGACAATTTTCGCCCTGGGATTTTTTGACGGGGTGCATATCGGACACGCCGCGCTGCTGGCCCAGTGCCGCCGTCTGGCGGCGGAAAACGGCTGCCGGGCCGGGGTGGTGACCTTCGCCTCCCATCCGGATACGCTGGTGCTGGGAAATACCCCTCCGCTGATTAACACCCCCGCCGACCGGGAAGCGCTTTTGCGGGAGCGGTTTTCCATGGACAGTGTGGTGACGCTGCCCTTTGACGAAAAGATGCGCACCATGCCCTGGGCGGATTTTCTGGATATGCTCCTGCGGGAGCTAGACGCCGCCGGATTCGTCTGCGGCGAGGACTTCCGCTTCGGCTACCGGGGAGCCGGCAATGCCCGGGCCCTCGGGGAATACTGCAAAGCCCGGGATCTGGCCTGGGCGGTGGTGCCGGATCAGATGATGGACGGCATCCGGGTATCCAGCACCTATATCCGCAGTCAGATTGAGACGGGAGACATGGCCACGGCTGTGCGGTTTCTGGGGCACCCCCACATCCTCACCGGCCGGGTGGTTCACGGCCACCAGCTGGGACGGCGGCTGGGGATTCCCACCGCAAACCTGCGCCTGCCAGCGGGGCTGGTGGCGCCAAGATTCGGGGTCTACATCTGCCGGGCGGTGATCGACGGGAAATCCTATCCCGCGGTAACCAACGTGGGCACCCGTCCCACGGTAGACGGGCATGACGTGACCGTGGAGCCCTGGATTCTGGACTACGCAGGGGATCTGTACGACCGGGACATTACCCTGGAATTCTACCGTTTTCTGCGGCCCGAACAGAAATTTGCCGATCTGGAGGAGCTGAAGGCGGAGATTCACCGCAACGCGGAGCAGACCCGGGCATTTTTTTCGTTCCCATAACGTTTACACGTTCCCCTCTTGTTTTATGCCGAAAAATGCAGTATAATAAACCATCCAATTCCATTCCGGGAGGTAGCCGCCATGCCGCTGCACGACGATGAAATGAATAGACGCCGTGAAAAGCGGGAAGCCCAGCGCAAAAAGCAGCAGGCCGAAGCCAGGCGGCTGAAAATCACGCTGATTCTCGCGGCAGTGGTTCTGGCCCTGTGCGCAGCGGGCATTATCTTCCTGACCAGCCGCTTTGGCGGCGGGGAACAGACTGCGGCTGTGGAGACGCGCCCCACCGAGAAGCCCACGGAGGCGACCGAGCCCACCTCCCGGGCGGAGAAGGGCACCAAAACCACCATTCATATCAAGGCGGCGGGAGACCTGAACGTCACCGACAGCGTCATCAACGCCGGCGTCGCCGTGGGCGGCTATGATTACACCCGGGCATTTATGGACGTATGCGGCGTGCTTTCCGACGCCGATCTGACTGTGATAAATCTGGAGGGCAACATCTGCGGCGAGCCCTACGGAAGCGCGACAACCTCCGCGCCCAGGGAGCTGCTGGAGGGTCTGCGCAGCGCGGGTGTGGATCTGATTCAGATGGCCAATTCCTGCACCATCAACAACGGCCTCATCGGTCTGACCTCGACCCTGCAGAGCATCCGGGCGGCGGGAATGGAGCCGGTGGGTGCCTTTGCCTCGGCTGCCGAGTTCCAGCAGTCCAAGGGCTACACCATTACCGAGGTGCAGGGCATCAAGGTGGCTTTCGTGGCCTTTACCAAGGGCCTGGGCGGCCGGGGTATGCCTACGGGCAACGAAAATCTGGTGAATCTGCTGTATGAGGACTACGCGGACCTCTACGACAAGGTGGACAAGGACGGCATCACCCGGATTCTGAAGGATGTGGCGGCGGAAAAGCCGGACATTACCATCGCCCTGCTCCACTGGGGCAGCGAGTACAACGACGAAATCAGCGACACCCAGAAGAGCATCGTGAGCCTGATGAAAAAGCAGGGTGTGGACGTGATTCTGGGCACCCATCCCCATACGGTGCAGTCCATCGTCTACGAGGAAGGGCAGGGGACGCTGGTCGCCTATTCCCTGGGGGATTTCTTCGGCGACGCCTCCCGGGGCGGCACCAACTACTCCATCATTCTGGATGTGGAGATCACCAAGGACACTTCCACCGGCGTCACCAAGGTGACGGACTACAGCTACACGCCCATCTACACGGTAACGGAGGGGGAAAGCGCCGACGGCTACCGCCGGGTGGTACGCATCGACAAGGCTGTGGAGGCCTGGGAGGACAACTACCTGGACAAGGTAACGGAAACGGCGAAAGACGCCATGGTCTACGCCCAGCAGCGAATCGGAGAGCGTATCCTGCCTCCGAAGGAGGACAAAAAATAAGAAGGAAGCGGCAGAAAAGCCGCTTCCTTTTGCGTTCTGCGGGCGGCCAGTGGCCGCTGTCAATGCGTGCACGGGTGGTCTATCCTCGTTACGCCATTGGGCACTGCTCGGTTCGTAACATGGTACAAAAGGCTTCCCCTTTGGGAAGCTGGAAAAAATCTTTAGGCTGATGAGGTGCGGTATTACACTCCGAAAAACGGAACGTTCCGGCGAATTCGCACCCGGGCACACCTCATCCGTCTCGCCTAGCGGCGAGCCACCTTCCCCTCAAGGGGAAGGCTTTGCGACCCCGTAACGAACCGAGCGTGGTGCTCCGCGCAGCGAATCAAAATATCCATGATTGCCGGGGGCAATCATACCGTAATGTCCGCCCAATAGCGTAACGAATTAAAACCACCTGAGCACGCATTGCCTGCGGGGGCATCCCCGCAGGCATTACTGTTTGCGGGGATGGCGGCGGGGGTCGCCCTTGGCGTCGAAGAAGAACATGGCGGTCAGATTGATGGCCAGGGTGGCAATCAGCGCCAGAACCGCCTCCCAGATGAGGCAGTTTACCGCGTTCCACGCCACGTCCATCACGTCCATCCGCCCATAGCCTGCGGTGATAATCGCCATGATTACGGTGAGAACCAGCCCCAGCCCGCCCAGACACAGCCCGGCCAGCCTTTGGGTGAACCGCCAGGCGCGGACGCTGCCCATACCGAAATAGCAGCGGTAGCCAAAGTAGTAGTTGGCCTCCTTGGGAGACAGAAACAGATACGCCAGCCCCAGAATCAGCAGAATCACGGGGCCGATCATTACGGCGACGCGGCACACGGCGGTGAGGCTGCCGAACACCTTGCTCAAATCCGGCAGCAGCGCGGCGGGGTCGAAGGCGTCCATCATCCCCTTAATGGATTCCACATTCAGGGCGCTTTCCGTGGCGGCGGTCATTTCGGTTGTACTCATTATTTTTCCTCCAGGAATTTGCTGATCTCCCGCATAAAGCTCTGGGCATCCTGGAACCGGTGGTAGATGGAGGCAAAGCGGATGTACGCCACCTCGTCCAGGGGCTTCAGGCGCTCCATGACCATCTCGCCGATTTTGTCGGTGCTGATCTCCCGCTCCAGGGTGTTCTGAATGGTCTGCTCAATCTCGGTAGTGATGCGGTCCAGGTCGGTGACGTCCACCTTCCGCTTGTCAAAGGCCCGCATCATGGAGTTGAGAACTTTATTGCGGTCAAAGTTCTGACGGGAGCCGTCCCGCTTCACCACGATAATCGGCAGGCTTTCCACCACTTCGTAGGTGGTAAACCGGCGCTGGCAGCCCATACACTCCCGGCGGCGGCGGATGCTCAGTCCGTCCTCCGAATGGCGGGAATCCACGACCTTGCTTTCCTGGTCGCCGCAAAATGGACATTTCATGGGAAAAACACTCCCTTTCCGATATTTATTTTGCCATTATAACAGATCATGGCAGAACTGTCCAGCTTTTTTTCTCCGGCGGGATTCGACAGGGAAAGGCTATTGCCTTTTTTCCGGATTTCGGGTAGAATGGTGCTATACGGTTTGCGTCGACGCCCTTTCAGGCGGTGAACACTTATGCAAAAGGAGAATCCGATGTCCAAAAAGATACTGTTTGCCCTGTGGGGCGGTTTGTTTATTTTGTGCGCGGGGCTGGGGTTTATTCCCGGGTTTTCCCCGGAGATCGGAGCAGGCGCTCAGACCGTGCTGACGGTGCTGTCCGTGGCGTTCTTTGTCCCGCCGGCGTGGCTGCTCTATCTCGCCGGAAAGGAAAAGGACACGGGGACGTTGAAGCTGGTGTTCCGCCTTTCGGCCCTGTCATTGGGACTGACGCTGCTGGCGCTGATTCTGAATCTCCTGTCCGCCCTGGGCTCCGCGACGCTGGGAAACGTATTGCACGGCATTTTGATCGTCGTGTCCAGTCCCATGGTGTGCAGCGGCTTCTGGGCGCTGAGCCTGTTTTTGTGGGCCTGCCTGCTGCTGACCAGCCGGCAGCTGATAAAACGGACTGCGTAATTCTACAGCTTGTGCTTCGCTGAAAAGAAAGGCGCAACCTGTTGTGGATTAACTCAAAAGAGGTAGTACACCGCAAAAATACCGTGTTATATTCCGTTTAGATCGAAAGCTGGGAGGGCACGCCATGAGAAAAAGAGATGCGGCTCGCAGACTGCTGTCAGCTCACTTGGCAGCAGCCTTTTTGTTTTTGCTCCCCATACCGGTCAGAGCGCAGACGGCTTACCGGTTAATCGGCGG
>CAMAKJ010000093.1 GCA_945836055.1 uncultured Clostridia bacterium
AACTAGGCCCCGCATTTCTGCGAGACCCAGCCTTTCTTAACTTAGTGACATTGGGGCAGTGCCCGTCCCGGTACGTTTCTTCTTTACACCTCAACGTCTACGTTGGGGGCCTTGCGCTTCTGCTGCTCTTCGGTCACCGTGCGGAACTTCATCCGGGTCTCCCGAATTTCCGCCAGCGCCTTGGAAACAACCTCCTCCGTCTGCCGGAGGGATTCGTCCATGTAGGCGTTGCCGGCCTTGCGCAGCTGCTCAATTTTGGCCTGGGTCTGGCCTACCAGCTCCTCACTGCGCTTTTTGGCCTCGGCGTAGATGGCCTCCTTGGTCACCATCTGCTTGGCCTGCTCCTGGGCCTGCCGCACAATGCCCTCCGCCTCCCGGCGGGCCTGGGAAATCAGCTCGTTGCGGGACTCCACAATGGTACGGGACTGCTTCAGCTCAGCGGGCAGCTGGGCGATGATTTCATCCAGCATGTCCAGCACCTTGTCCCGCTCCAGAATGCACTTGTCCGCCGCCAGGGGCATGGAACGGGCATCCTGAACCATGTCGTACAACGCGCCGATGATGTCTTCGCTATTACGATCGCTCATGTTCATTTTCCTCCTTGAACGGATAGTCTTCTTTGCTCAATTCGCTGCTGAAAATCCGGAATGATCTCCGCGGGCAGAAAATCCGACAGTTCTACACCGTAGGTTCCCAGCTCCTTAACCGCGCTGGAGCTGAGATACATATACTCGCTGGATGCCGTCAGGAACATGGTGTCCAGATCCGGGTTGATTTTATGGTTAATCAGCGCCATCTGGAATTCATTCTCAAAGTCGGAGCCGGCCCTGAGTCCCTTCAGAATCACGCAGCTGCCCCGCCGCCGGGCGTAGTCCGCCAGCAGCTCGTCGGAGCAGTCCACCTCCACGTTGGGCAGGTCCCCGGTGACCCGGCGGATCAGCTCCACCCGTTCCTCCTGGGTGAACATGGGGTTTTTCCCGGCGTTGACCATGACGCACACGATCAGTTTGTCGAAAATGTTCGCCGCCCGGCGGATGATGTTCAGATGGCCGCTGGTAACCGGGTCAAAACTGCCCGGATAGATTGCAATTTTCATGTCTATTCCTGACTGCCGCCGTCTTTTCTGTAAAACGTCAGCAGAATCTTTCCGTATTGATAATCCCGCGAGCGGGTGAAGCCCGGAAACTCCCAGGGCAATTCCTTTCCCAGAGGGCGTTCCGAAACTATTATACCACCGGAAAGCAAAATGTCAATTTCGGTGATGCGATTTAAGGAATTTTCCAAAAAAACTTCCGCATAGGGCGGGTCAAGGAAGATGATGTTAAATTGTTCCCGGCAGCGGTTCAAATAATCCATATAATCGCTGCGGACAACCTTCCCGTCCTCCTGCAGCCGGGTTCGTTTCAGATTTTCCCGGATGAGCCTGCAGGCCTCTTCACGGGCATCCACGAACACCGCGCTTTTGGCGCCCCGGCTCAGGGCTTCGATGCCCAGCTGCCCCGTACCTCCGAACAAATCCAGAACCTTCGCTCCGGGAATGTCGAACTGAATCACACTGAACAGCGCTTCCTTCACCCGGTCGGTGGTGGGACGGGTCAGCATACCGTCGGGGGTTTTCAGCTGAACGCCCCGGGCTTTTCCTGTGATGACACGCATTATGCTTCCTCTTTCTCGTGAAAATGATGAAAAACCGCCGCAGCGGCGTCTTTCGGCAGCAGCCGCTCCAGCTCCGGCAGGGTGGCCTGACCGATAGCCGCGAGGGATTTGAACTGCTTCAGTAGCTCCTGCTTCCGCTTGGGGCCGATGCCCGGGATGCCGTCCAGCTCTGAGTAGCGCAGGCGTTTGCTCCGAAGCTGACGGTGGTAGGTAATGGCAAAACGGTGGGTCTCCTCCTGAATCTGCCCGATTAAGGAGAAAATCGCCTGATTGTTGTCGATGCGGATTTCCTGCCCCTCCGGGGTCACCAGCGCCCGGGTGCGGTGCCGGTCGTCCTTCACCATGCCGAATACCGGAAAGGAAAGCTCCAGCTCGGTGAGAGCCGCCACGGCGATTTTGGCGTGGTTGACGCCGCCGTCGATGAGCAGCAGGTCCGGCGCTTCGTCGAAGCCCTTGTCGCCCGCCTTGTAGTGGGCAAACCGACGCTTCACCACCTGACGCATGGAGGCGTAGTCATCCTGATCGGTCAGGCCCTCCACCTTGAAGCGCTTATAGTCGCTTTTTTTCGGCTTTCCGTCCTGAAACACCACCATGCTGGCCACGATATCCGTGCCGGAAATGTTGGAAATATCAAAGGATTCCATTCGCCGGGGCGTGGAAATCGCCAGCATTTTGCCAAGAAGGGCCAGGGTCGCGCCCGCACGCTCTTCCTTGCCGGTCACCCGCTCCGCTTCTTCAAAGGCATTTTTGCAGGCCAGCTCCACCAGCCGGACATTGTCACCCCGCTGGGGGACGTGGAGCTTGGGGCGGCGGCCGTAGCGCTGCTCCAGAAGCTCGGAAAACAGTTCGCCGTCCTCGATTTCAAAGGGCAGCAGCACCCGCTTTGGGGCAAGTCCCCGGCTTAAATAGAACTGCTTCAGCAGGCTGGACACCGCCTCCGCCTTGTCGTCCGGCCTCGGGAACACCTCGTAGTCCTTGTCCAGCAGATTGCCGCCGGAAAAATGGAGCACGGCAAAGCAGGCTTTCGCCTCGGTTTCCCCGTAGCCCACCACGTCGGTGTCCGCCAGGGTGCCCGCCGTCACCAGCTGCTTCTGTCCCAGATTCTCCACCGCGTTTAAGCGGTCCCGCAGACTGGCCGCCAGCTCGAATTCCAGATTCTCCGCGGCCGCAAGCATCTGCTGCCGGATCTGGTCGGCCACGGCCTTGTAGTTACCCTTCAGCAGTTCTCTTGCCTGGAGCATGGTTTCCCGGTACTCGGTGCAGCTTTTGCTTTCCTGGCACCACCCGGCGCACTGATTCATGTGGTAGTTCAGGCAGGGACGCTCCTTGCCGATGTCCCGGGGGAACTGCTTGTGACAGCCGGGGAGCTTCAGCGTCAGGCGGATGGCCTCCATCACGTCGTGGGTGACGGCTCTGCCGCCGTAGGGGCCGTAGTAGTCCGCCCCGTCGTCCGAAGGCTTACTCACCATGGTGATGGTGGGATAAACGTCCTTCATGTTCAGCCGGAGATAGGGATAGCCCTTGTCGTCCTTCAGAAGGATGTTGTATTTGGGCATGTAGCGCTTGATGAGGGAGCATTCCAGCACCAGCGCCTCAAATTCCGACGCCGCGACGATCACGTCAAAATGGTGGATTTTGCTCACCATCAGCCGGGTTTTGGGGGTGTGGGAGGCCGTATCCTGAAAATACTGGCTCACCCGGTTTTTCAGTTTTTTCGCCTTGCCCACATAGATGACCTTGTCGGTCTTGTCCCGCATGATGTACACGCCCGGGGCGTAGGGCAGGCTCAGGGCTTTTTCCTTCAGTTCGTCAAAAGTCATGGTTTCCTCGGTTTCAAAAAAGTACCGCCCCAATGCGTTCTGGGGCATTGAGGCGGTTAAGTAAGAATCCTTTAATATACGTCCCTCTGGAGCAGAGCGTCCAGCGCATTGACGGCGGCCTCAGCATCCGGGCCAGCGGCACTTAACGTCACAGTGGAGCCGGTCACAACTCCCAGGGACATAATGCCCAGCAGGCTCTTGGCGTTCATCTTGCGGCTGCCGGATTCCAGCCAGATGCTGCTTTCAAATTCGTTGGCCTTCTGCACAAAATAGGTTGCCTGCTTATTGTGCAGTCCGGACTCACAACGAACCACCACTTCTTTGTTGAACATATCATACACACTCCTTTTCATCGCACCCGATTGGGTACAACGGGTCTGCCTATATGATAGCCATTTTCACCGAAAAAGTCAACCGTCTTTCGTGGTATTTTCACAACATCTTTCCAAATTTTCCCTATCAAATTGTCAAAGCGGGAAAAATTATCGGAATTCGGCGATGGTAACGCCGTCCTCGCCCTCGCCATAGACACCCAGACGGAAGCTCTTGATGAATTTGTTCTTTTTCAGGGACTGCTGGACGGCGGCCCGGAGCGCGCCGGTGCCCTTGCCGTGAATGATCCGGACGCTGGACAAATTTGCCCGCATGGCCTCGTCCAGGTAGCGTTCCAGCACGCAGATGGCCTCCACGGTGTCCATGCCCCGCAGGTCCACCTCCGTGGGCATAGCGGTCATCTTCATCTCCCGGCCGGAGTGGGCGGGATGGCCGCCCTTAGCCTTGTAGGGGTTCTCATTTTCCAGGAGGTAGATTTCCTCCGGCTTGGCGGTCAGCTTCAGGATACCGGCCTGAAGCTGGTAGGTGCCGTCTCTGTTGATGGCAAGGACGCTGGCCTTGGTGCCCAGCTTCAGCAGCTCCACGGTGTCCCCCACCAGAATGCCCCGGGTGGGCTTGGGACGCTCCTTCTGGGGCTGGGAGGAGCGGAGCTTGTCCTCCACCTCGTTCAGGTTCCGGCGCAGCTCCGCCTGACGCTGATTGAGACCCGTGGTGTCGGCGCTGTCGGCAAGCTGCTTGCGCATGGCTTTCAGTTCCTCGGAAGCAAGATTCGCAGCCGCCCGGGCTTCGTCAATGATGTGCTGTGCCTCCCGGCGGGCGGACTCCATGGCTTTTTCCTTTTCCTTCTGAAGCTGCTGCTGGTACTGCTCGCTTTGCTGCTTGATCTGGGCGGTTTCCTGTTTCAATCGCTCTGCCTCCCGGCGGGCGGACTCCATCTGCTGGCGCTGCTGCTCCAGCTGGGACAGCACGTCCTCAAAATCCTTGTCGGACTTGTCTACCAGATCGTCGGCCTCCTTGAGAATTTCCTCGGGAAGCCCCAGCTTCCGGGAGATGGCAAAGGCATTGGACTTGCCGGGGATTCCGATGAGCAGCCGGTAGGTGGGACGGAGGGTATCTACGTCAAATTCACAGGAGGCGTTGATGACCCCGGCGGTGCGCATGGCGTAGAGCTTCAGTTCGGCGTAATGGGTGGTCGCCACCACCCGACTGCCCAGCTTTCGGCAGAATTCAATGATGGCAGTGGCCAGCGCCGCGCCCTCGGCGGGGTCGGTACCGGCGCCCAGCTCGTCAAAGAGCACCAGCGTCCGGTCGTCGCACTGGGCGACCACGTCCACGATGGTGCGCATGTGGCTGGAAAAAGTGGACAGGCTCTGGGCGATGGACTGCTCGTCGCCGATGTCCGCGAGAATTGCGTCAAAGGTGGACAGCTTGCTTCCGTCCCCTGCCGGAACGTGCAGGCCGCACTCCGCCATCAGGGTCAGAAGGCCGATGGTTTTTAAGGTGACGGTTTTGCCGCCGGTGTTGGGGCCGGTGATAATCATGGTGTCAAAGCTGGTGCCGAGAGACACCGTAATGGGCACCACGGTTTTGGGATCGATGAGGGGGTGCCGGGCGTTTCGCAGCTCTACCCTGCCCTGATCGTTCATAATGGGCGCCCAGGCCCGCATCCGGTAGGCCAGCTTGGCTTTGGCAAAGATCACGTCCAGCTGCACCAGCATCCGGTAGTTTAAGTCGATGGCCTCCCGGTAGGCGGCGGCTTCGCTGGACAGCTCCGCGAGAATCCGCTCGATTTCCTTTTTCTCCTTCAGCTCCAGCTCCCGCAGGGCGTTGTTGGCGTTGACGGCGGACAGAGGCTCCACGAAATAGGTCGAGCCTGTGGCGGACACGTCGTGCACCAGACCTGGCACGTCGTTTTTGCACTCGCTTTTCACCGGCACCACATACCGCCCCTGACGGATGGTAATGATGGGTTCCCGGAGGAACTTGGAATAGGCGGGAGAAGAAATGACCTTTTGCAGACTGTCCCGGATTTTTCCAGATTGAATCCGCATATGGCGGCGGATGTCGGAAAGCTCCGGGGAGGCGTTGTCGGCGATTTCCTCCTCGGAGAGGATGGCGCCGAAGATTTTATCTTCCAGATATTTGTTGGGGGTGAGGGCCTGAAACAGAGCGTCCAGCACGGTTTTGGGGTCGTCCTCGGCGACGTAGCCCTTGATACTCCGGGCGCAGCGGAGAATGCCCGCAATGCGCAGCAGCTCCACCGGCTGCAGGCAGCCGCCGCGGTCCGCCCGTTCCAGGGAGGCGGAGCAGTCGGTGACATCTCCAAAGACAGGGTTACCCTTTCGGGTGCACAGGTCGGAGGCGGCGGTGGTCTGATTGAGAAGCAGCTCCACCTCCTCCAGATCGGAAGTCGGCCGCAGCTTCAGGCAGGCGTCCTTGCCGCCCTCGCTTCCGGCACACTGGGCAAGAAGCTGCAGAACCTGATCCAGTTCCAGCTTCAAAAGTGATTTTTCATATAATTCTGACATGGTTTTCTCCTAAATAAGTAAGGATTTGTAAAAATCCAGGGTGGAAAAGCCACGCTCCAGCTGAGTTGAGAGGTACGCCTCCGTCAACTCCGCAAGCTGCTTCTGGGTATCCGGTCCAACCTGGAAGGAAAACAGTTTTTTGGGATCGCACAGGCAGATGTAGCGCATGGCCTCCAGTATGGCGGGGGTCACCGGCAGGCGGATACCCTGAGACTCACCGCTGCGGCAGTTCCGGCACTCAAGCTGTCCTGCCGACAGGTCGAACCGGTCGGGGTTCTGGTTTCCGCAGACATGGCAGCCGAACAAATCGGGCGTATAACCGGACAGGCAGGCGGCGCGGAGTTCAAATACCGCCTTGACCTTCTCCTCCGGAAGCCCCAGCTTCGACAGGGCATACAGACAGTTGAGCAGCAGGGACTGCAGCTCCGGATTGGGCAGATCCTCCTGGGAAAGCACCTCGGAAACCTGGGCAAAATAGGTGCCGAGAGACAGCCGGGTCAGGTCCCGCCGCAGGGGCAGAAACAGCTCGATAGACTGGGCCTCGTTGATGGTGTACTGCCCTTTATACTCAAACAGCGTGAATTCCCCGTAGGCCAGCAGCTGGCAGGGGGCTATAAGCGGACTGTTTTTCCGCCGCAGTCCCCGGGCCTTCACCGTCAGCTTGCCATGTCGGCGGGTCAGCAGGGTCAGAAGAGCGTCCCGGTCATTGTAGTCCGTGACCCTCAGAACGATGCCCTGAATCGTCAAATACATGCTTCCCCTCCGTTTTGTGCCTGCAATACATGAGATAGGCCTCCGGCGCACCGGTCTCCAGGAATAACTGCCAATAATCCGTGGCGTTCATAGACATCCCTCCCGCAAATAGCTTTCGCCGCCGGTTGGGAATTTACCACTGGAAATTATTCGCTGTAGCCGAAATTGCGCACCA
>CAMAKJ010000094.1 GCA_945836055.1 uncultured Clostridia bacterium
CCAGCGCCGCGCTGCCCGTATTGGCAATGATATTGACAATGTTGGCAATCTTCTGTTCCACGGTTTTCAGGTTCTGGCGGAGGGTACGAATCTTGTCTTTATCCTCCCCTTCCTCCTGCTTACACAATTCCCGATATGCCCGCACGATTCCAGGAATCCGGGATTCATCAAAAACTGTTTCCTCTATCTTTCGCAGCACCAATTCTTCAAGCGGCTGCTGCCGAACATTCTGATTTCTGCAAATCCTTGCTCCATGATTATTGCGATTGTTGCAGGCATAAGTCCCGACAACTTTTCTGTCCTTGCCAGTCTGCATGGAGTCACCGCAATATCTGTGGCCACAGAGACCACAAAACACCATGCCAGTCAGCAAATAGTTTCGTTTGCTTTTCTGCCGTCTGTGTCGCTTTCTGCTGGCGAGAATCGCCTGCACACGGGCAAAGGTTTCGTCATCCACGATCTTCGGCATTCCACCAGGGATACGGATCTGATCCTCAATGGGCTTGTCCAGGTGATTGTTCCGCCGCCCCAGCTCGTCTTTACTTGCCGCCCTGCTGAACACATAGACGCCATTGTACTTTTCATTCCGCAGCATCTCATACAGGGTTTCCTTGGAGAAGGTATTGCCCAGCCGGGTGCGGTAGCCCATGGAATTCAGCTTGTTCAAAACCACATTATAGCCGCAGCCATCGGCTACATCCCGGAAGATCATCCTGACGGCTTCCGCCTCATAGTCATTGATGATATATCTGTGGGTCTCAGGGTCCACCCGGAAACCATAAGGAATCCAGCCGCCAATGTAACGACAGTCCATAGCCGATTCTCTCATTCCTTTCATCACCTCACGGGCCAGATTTTTGGAGTAGTATTCGCTCATGCCCTCCAGCACGGATTCCAGAATGATGCTCTCCGGGCTGTCGTCCATCTGCTCCAGAACGGACAGAAGCTGCACTCCGTTCTTTTTCAGCTCCCGTTTGTAGTAGGCGCTGTCATAACGGTTCCGGCTGAATCTGTCCAGCTTATGGACGATGGCAAAGTCGAAGTCCCCTTCTCTGGATGCCGCAATCATTTTCAGAAATTCCGGACGGTCATCCGTAGTCGCGGATTTTGCCCGGTCACAGTATTCATGGATGATTACGATGGAATTCCGGCTGCAATACTCGTGCATGGCCCGGAGCTGGGCTTCAATGGATTCCTCCCTCTGGTTATCCGACGAAAACCGAGCGTACAGAACCGCTCTGGGTGTCACTCCCCTGTTTCTTAACCGCTCAACTACTGTCATATGTTTTCACTCCTTAAGTTATGTTCCCGGTCTGGGCTGTCAGTTCTCTGAGAATCTTTGCAAAGACAAGGGCAAAATCCACATTCTCATTTTCACTGGCAATGTCCAGGATTTCACGGGTTGGTTCGATGCCGGACGCATACAAATCATCCTTGCGGATTGTATAGACTAGCATGATTCAATAACAGGCATTAGAATATTTGTTTTATTATTAGATAATATAACTTTTTTATTGCCGCTTTTGGCAATGAAATGACAATGAAAAATCCCCCATCCACGGCTCAACACCGCAGATGGGGGGGCACAGTATCGCTTACTCCTTCAGTTCCGGCAGTCCCGCCACACTTGTCAGCAGGCTCAGGACGCCAGCCCGGGCGGTGGCGCTGCCTACCATGACCCAGTTCACGTCGCCCATCACGGCGGCGTTGCCGATGGTCGCCACGGCGGTCTGAGCGACGGTTTTCAGCGCACGAACGCCAGCGGCCTTGGCATAATTTTAAGTATCAACCGCGTATCAACGCTCAAAAAATCTGAAAAAAGCAAGCAACTTTTGGCATAAGAAAAACGGCCAGTTTCTACTGAAACTAGCCGTTTTGGTCCGAGTGTCGAGATTCGAACTCGAGGCCTCTTGAACCCCATTCAAGCGCGATACCAAACTTCGCCACACCCGGATATTTGCTTGCGTCTCTCGACTGCCTGAGTATATTAGCACACCTTGCCGAAAAATGCAAGCATTTTTTTCTTTTTTTCAAAATTTTTTTGCCGGGTCACCAGCGGGCTTGCAAAAGTACAACCCCGTTCCGGACAGGCACAGCTTGTCGGGATATTCTCCCGCGCTGGCCTCGGCGGACAGGCTTATCAGACTCCGTGTCACGGACACGACATGCACCTTCACCAGAACCTCCATCCCGGGAATCAGCGGGCGGTGATAGTTCACGCTGAGCTGTACCGCCGGAGTCATCCCCTCTCCCGCCTTCAGGCAGGAGGACACTGTCCCCATGGCCTGGTCCAGAATCGTAGCGCCCAGGCCGCCGTGTAGCGTCCCGGCAAAGTTCCGCATCCACGCCGCCGTCCGGCAGGACATGAGGCAGTCCCCTTTCTCCGGATCGCATTCCAGCAGCTCGAAGTGAAGCATATCCCCGATGGAGCCGGGCGCTTCCTCGCTGATCTTGGCAATCCGCCGGCGAAGAGCCTGGGCAAACTCACTCTCCCCGCTCACTGGTAATCACCTTGCCGATGTTCCACAGGTGCACAACCTTCCGCTCGGCCTCCGCCTTTTGTTCCTCGGTCTCGTACTCCACGTAGATGGTGTGGGCGCTGCAGTCGGCGCACTCCACCTGTACGTTCCAGCCGCCCTCGTGGGAAATGATTCCCGCGCCCCGGCAGATGGGGCATTCTTCCAGCATTTCTTCCATGTTTATTCTCTCCTATCTGAAAATGGTTTCCTTGGTATCATAGATTTCCACCCGGCGGCACTTCATAAAATCCGGCGCCAGCTCGGGAAGATATTTGTTGACAGCCGCTCCCAGCAGCATGGGGTTCAGGGTGGGATTCTGACAGCATACACGAGCGGAAAGCTCCAGACTTCCCTCCCCTTCCGCAACGGTCAGGCTGCGGATCATGGGGATGACGTTCTGCTCCGTGACGCCGTTTTTTCCCTTCTTCTCCACCACAACGTTTTCCCGGGAAAAGAGGGCCTCCATTTGCTCCGCCGCTTCATGGGGAACACCAGCGTCATATTCCATAGTCACAACGCAGTCCAGGTAGGCAAGCTCTTTGATTTTTCGACCGCCGTCGTAGACGGACAGCACCCGAACGCCCGCCACCAAAGCAGCGTTCAGACGGTCGCGGATTTCGTCGAAGGAGAACCCATCCGTTTCCAGGTCAAAATCCAACAGCTCACACCCACTCTCCACCCCCAGGCTCAGGGGCAGGGCGATGGAAACCGACGGCCGGGGGTTGAAGCCCTGGGTATGGGTCAGGGGCAGCCCGGCCCGCTTGAATGCCCGCTGAAACAGCCGCATCAGGTCCAGATGGGAGATGTAGACGGCGCTGCCGGTTTTCTCGAATAGCGCTCTAGGCATCGCAGCTCACCTCCTCCAGCAGTCTCTCCGCGCCGCAGCCGGCACAGCCGTGGCGGCAGTCCGGCGTGACCTTGCCTTCGTAGGCACGTTTTCGCTCCAGTCTCAGGAATTTCTTGCTCACACCCACGTCGATGGTGTCCCAGGGAAGCACCTCGTCCTCTCCGTAGCCCCGGACGGTGTAGAAATCCTCGTCCACACCGCAGGTGCGGAAGGCGTCCTGCCATTTTCCGTAGTCAAAATACTCGTCCCAGCCGTCCAGCCGGGCGCCGTTTTTCACCGCCTGCTCAATCACAGGCCCCAGGCGCCGGTCGCCCCGGGCAAACACCGCCTCCAGACGGCTTAGATCCGGAGCGTGGTAGTCATATTCAATGGACTTGGAGTAGAAATGGGATTTTAATAAATGGCAGCGCCGCAGATACTCCTGGAGCGTAATCTGGCGCTCCCATTGGAAGGGCGTGTGGGGCTTGGGGACGAAATAGGCCGTGGCAACGTGCACCCGCAGTCCCCGCTTCTTGTTCACCGCCTGTTCCTTCCAGGTCTGAATCACCTTGTACACCAGCTCCGCAATGCCCAAAACGTCCTCGTCGGTCTCCGTGGGAAGCCCCAGCATGAAGTAGAGCTTGACGCTGTTCCACCCGCCGGAAAAGGCGTTGGCGCAGGTGGTCAGGATTTCCGCTTCCGTCAGATTCTTGTTGATGACATCTCGCAGGCGCTGGGTGCCCGCCTCCGGGGCGAAGGTCAGGCTGCTTTTCCGGCCGCCGGTCTGGAGCTTTTCCATCAGCTCCCGGGAAAAGTTATCCGCCCGGAGCGAGGGCACGGAAAGATTGATTTTGTTTTCCTTGCAGTAGGGCAGCAGCTTGTCCATCAGCTCCGGCAGTCCCCGGTAGTCCGAGGTGGACAGGCTGGAAATGGTGATTTCGTTGTTGCCGGAGGCGGTCATGGTCTCCACCGCCTGACGGCAGAGCACCTCCGGGCTTTTCTTCCGCACGGGGCGGCAGGAAAAGCCCGCCTGGCAGAACCGGCACCCCCGGATGCAGCCCCGGAATACCTCCAGATTCGCCCGGTCGTGGACGATTTCGGTAGAAGGCACGATCATGTTCGTGGGGAAATAGGCGCTGTCCAAATCTTCAACGATCCGTTTGGTTACTTTTTCCGGCGCGCCATCCAGGGGCACGATGGCGGCAAGGGTGCCGTCTTCGTTGTATTCGTGGCGGTAGAAGCTGGGCACGTACACCCCGGGGATTTTCGCCGCTTCCCGGAGAAAGGCTTCCTTGCTCCAGCCCTCAGCCTTGGCGCGGTCGTAAAGAGACACAATTTCCACGGTGATGTCCTCGCCCTCGCCCAAAGAGAAAAAGTCCACAAAGTCCGCCAGAGGCTCGGGATTAAAGGCGCAGACACCCCCCGCGAATACCATATTCTTCAGTCCCTTCCGGTCGGCGGCGTGCAGGGGCACCCCAGCCAGGGACAGCATGTTCAAAATATTGGAGTAGGCCATCTCGTAGCCGATGGTAAAGGCGATCATGTCGAAATCCTTCACCGGCTCCTGGCTTTCCAGCGCCCACAGGGGAAGCGCATTCTCCCGCATGGCCTGTTCCATATCCCCCCAGGGGGCGAACACCCGCTCGCACCAGACGCCCTCCATGTTGTTCATCACGCCGTAGAGGATCCGCATACCCAGGTTGGACATGCCGATCTCATAGGTGTCCGGGAAGCAGAACGCCACCCGAACCCGGACGTCCTCTTTCTGCTTCTTCACTTCGCCCCATTCTCCTCCGGTGTATCTGGCGGGTTTCTGAACCGTGGGGAGAATGCGCTGCTTGCGTTCGGTCATAGTGTTACCTCTCTATGCAATACTGGGTATTATTGTACCCCGAACCGACGCAGTTTGCAAGTTCTATTTCGGCGGACAGCCAGCAAAAGAAAGGCAATCAGCGGCCAAATTCCCAGATGCAGCCAAAATGACACAATCAGCGCGGCAGCTCCCAGCGCTGTCAGCGTCCCGATTTCCACCCAGCAGCAGATTTCGTCCGCCCATTTAGGTATCCACCGCTCCAACGCGCAGCGCAGCGCCCGCCCGCCGTCCAGAGGGAACACCGGCAGCAGGTTGTACACCGCTTGTACCAGGGCGCAGAAAGCAACTCTGGGGAAAACACGGCAAAGAGATACCAGGATCAGACTTCCCACCGGCCCGGCGAGAGCGCAGAGCCATTCCCTCCCCCGGCTCATGGGCAGTGTCTGCATCACTGCGCCGCCAGAGCCAATACGGACATCCAGAACCCGTCCCCCAACCAGTCGGACGGCAAGAAAGTGGCACAATTCATGAAAAGCCGCCGCCGTCAGGGCGGCAAGCAGCCACTGGAGTGGCAGTACCAGAAGCAGCAGCGCCCCCAGCAGGCAGGCCGCGGCATCAAGGTGAAGAAAGTCCCGCATGATCGATAATCTCCCGGCAGAAGGCTTCAAAGGCGCTGCCAACAGGCTCTCCGGCCTGCAGCTTTGCGGTCATTTCCTCCCAGGCTGCCGCTGTCACGGCCCGGTCGCCGGGAAACACAATGGCTTGCAGCGTTTCCCGGCCCCGGGGCCACAGTCCGTTGACCAGCAGCAAAAAGCCAAGAAAAACCGCCGCCGTCAATACGAGAAGTCTCCCTCTCCCCTGTCTGCGCTTCTGCCGCCCCCGGTCATACTCCACCCGGTATCCCATGTGTATCACCTCGCGCAAGGATATGTACGCGGCATGGCGAATATGCGAACCAATGAAAAAACGCTGCTCCCCCTTGACAATATGGAAAAAATTCATTATAATACGGAGGTTAACGGGGTATGGCGAAGTTTGGTATCGCGCTTGGTTCGGGTCCAAGAGGCCTCGGGTTCGAATCCCGATACTCCGACCAAAAACTGCGGCTACTCCTGTAGCCGCAGTTTTTTCATGGAGGCGTTACTATGAAAAAGAGCACAACGGTTATCAAAACAAAACGGCTTATCCTTACGCCCATGTCGGATGCGGAGACCGAAGCACGGATACAGTCTGCCGATTCGGAGGAGCTGCGCGCCGCCTACGGGGAAATGCTGGCCGGCTGCAGAGCTGACCCGGAGCACCGCGTCTGGTATTCCCCCTGGAAAATGTGCCTAAAGGAAGACGGTTGCTGTGTGGGGGATCTTTGCTTCAAGGGCCCTGCCAAGAATCAGGCCGTGGAAATCGGATACGGCGTTTCTCCGGACTATGAAGGAAAGGGCTATACCACGGAAGCGGTTCAGGCCATGGCCCAGTGGGCGTTTTCCCAAGAGGGCGTGACCTTCGTGGAAGCGGAAACCGAACCCGGCAACAAAGCCTCTCAGCGGGTACTTGAAAAGTGCGGCTTTGCCCCGGACGGTGAGGGTAAGGAAGGCCCCCGCTTCGTTCTGGAGGCGCCGCTGACAAAATGGTTTTCCATATATATGCTGTTCGGGCTCAGCATCGGCCTCTCCCTGGGCACTTCTCTAGGGAATTCCGCCACCGGGATGTGTCTCGGAATGAGCGTCGGTCTGTGCATCGGTTTCGCGCTGGACGCTTCTGCCAAAAAGGAGCGGGAGAAACTCCGGCAGCAGCGGCAGGAAGGCAGGCATTCCATTTGAAGAAAAAACGGACATCCGAAAGGATGTCCGTTTTCTGGCGGAGACGGAGGGATTCGAACCCTCGTGCGGTTGCCCGCAAACTGATTTCGAGTCA
>CAMAKJ010000095.1 GCA_945836055.1 uncultured Clostridia bacterium
CCACCCGGATGCCGTGGACATTTTCCTGTACCACGTTGTTCAGCTTGTCGTAGGTGCGGAACACCCGGTCGAAAATCCGGAACACCATGGGAATCAGGGCCACCAGGGCGCACACCAGAATGGGCAGCGCCACGCAGTACACCAGGCTCAGCCGCACGCTGATGCCCATGGCGGAAACCAGCGCCAGAATCAGCATCATGGGGCAGCGGATGGCCATGCGGATCATCATCTGGAAGGTGTTCTGCAGGGTGGCCACGTCGGAGGTCAGCCGGGTCACGATGGAGGCGGTGGAGAATTTGTCAATGTTGGAAAAGCTGAAATCCTGCACCTGGTAGTACATATCATGGCGCAGATTCTTGGCAAAGCCGGTGCCTGCCTTGGAGGCGAAGGCGGCGGACAGCACGCCGAAGGCCAGGGATGACAGGGCGCACAGCACCAGAACACCCGCCTTGGCGGCGACGATTTCCATGTTCTGCTCCTTGATGCCGAAATCGTACAGATCGGCCATGACCAGCGGGATCAGCACCTCCATGGCCACCTCGCCGATCATGCACAGGGGGCTGAGCAGCGCCGCCCACTTGTATTCCCGGATGCACCGGGCCAACCGTTTTATCATTCGTCAGACTCCTCCTTAAATTTACAGGTATAATTGGTGACGCCCATATTGGCAATGGCCCGCAGCAGCAGGGAAACGAACTGCGCCTGCTCCTCCGGGGTAAAGTTCTCCACCATCCGGGCTTCGTTTTCGGCGATGGTTCTGTGCATGGTTTCGTGGAGCTGTTTCCCTTTGGGCAGCACGTAGATCCGTTTGCAGCGGCGGTCGGCCGCGTCCGGTCGGAATTCGATGAAGTCCTTCTTTTCCAGCCGGGACAGCAGACCGGACACGGTGGGGTGGCTCAGGTGAAAAGCCTCCTCGATGTCCCGGGAGCAGGGGGGCTGGGGACACTGGGCGAGATAGCCCATGATGTGCCCCTGGGCGGCTGTCAGATCCATGGAAGCCAGGGCGCCGTTCATGGAGGTCTCCGTGCAGCTGGTCAGAACCCGCAGCAGGTGACCGTAGTGATACGTCAGGTAAACCACCCCCAATAAAAATGTAGCTTGCTACCTATTACTCTACCATATCTGGAAAGAAATTGCAAGAGGATAGAAAAAAGTTTACATATCTATGTCAGTCGCACCCCGAATTCCTCATAAAAATGATCGATTCTCTTCGAATGCAAAATGCTGAATGCAAAAGGCGTGACTTTCGAGGTCACGTCTTTTGCCTTAAGAGGGTAGCCGCTTTCTCGGCGCAAGGGATACAGTCCCTTGTTTGGACGCAGTGAAATAAGACGCCCTGGACATTTGTAAAGTAACGGGGCGTTTTGCCTCGCAGAGCGCACATACGAGTTCGTCCCGTATAGAAGCGCGCACTTATATCTGTTCGGTAAACTGGAATTTACTTTTCCTGTTTATACGACGGTTTCTCCAAAATTTCTGTCATTTGTTCAATGAACCGTTCCGCATTATCCATTTTGTACGTCTTATTGTCAATGCCGATTTCTCCTGTTGAAGATATGGTGATAAGATTAACAGTTGTATCATCACCATTTATAAAAATATAAATCAGCCTATTTCCTAGTCCAGACATAGAACCGTCTGAGAATATTGTATGAAATGTTCTTCTGTACGAGTATTGATTGCACAATGCGAAGATGCTGTCTTTTTGTTCTTCCGTGATATCTGGATAAGTTATGGGGTCAATAAATGGCTCACCGTCTCTAATGCCAATTTCGTTCATCGTTATGGCAATTTGACTACTTTCGCCTAAACAATCCGATAGTGGCTCAGGTATGATATAAATGAATAAACTGGCTAACAGTATTGCGGAAACCACTGCAAAGCAAATTTTTTTCTTTTTCACTTTTATATCATCCTTTCTAAAAACTCCGATTTGTAGATCTGTTCGATCCCATATTATCACATAACGGGATAGAATACAAGAACAGCCACAGTAGCGCAAACTACTGTGGCTGTTAACTGTCTTATGAATACCCGCCCTTCTGTGTGTTTGATTCATCCCGAAGGGTTACCATCATTTCGCATTCAGCATTTTGCATTTCGCATTCGCTCTGCGCGAAACGATTCTTTACGGGAAATTCTTTGCAGCTACTGAATCGTTACAAGTTCACAAACAAAATGCCAGCCGCCGGAGTCCGTTGGGATTCCGGCGGTGATTTGCGTTACGGGCGGAAGCCCTCGAAAATGGGCAGCCAGCCTTCCTGAACGGCGGTGTCGTAATCCTCCCTGCTCCGCAGCGTCCAGCTGACGCCCTGCACATGCCACAGCTTCCGGCAGATGCGGTTGCTGAGGGTGTCGTTCCGGGTGGCGAAGTGATAGGCAATGAAATCCGGCTGGGCGTAGAAGTTCAGCAGATTGTGGGTCAGCAGGAATTTGAGGCCGTCGGACAGATCGGTGCGGTCCTTGAAGAAATTCTCGGAGAGCTGCCCCCGGATGATGTCCGGGCGGTTCTTCCGCAGCCAGGCGACGCACCGGGGGTCGAAGGACTCGATGCAGAATACGCCCTTGTAGCCCTCCAGCATTTTGCAGGCGGTCTGCGCCAGCCGGGCGTGGTTGCCGTCCACAGGCTTCAGCTCGATGATCAGGGGCACCTTGCCATTTACCAGGGTCAGCACGTCCATAAACTCGGGAATGGTGTCCTCCGTGCCCTCCAGACGGTAATTTTTCAGGTCATCGGTGGTCAGATCCTCCATGCGTCCGGCCTGGCCGGTGGTGCGGTTGAGCAGGGAGTCGTGCATCACCGCCAGATTCCCGTCCTTCAGCAGGTGCAGATCCAGCTCCATGCCGTAGCCGTTTTCCACAGCCAGCCTGAAAGCGGTGAGAGAGTTTTCCGCTGCCCCGTCGCCGTGCAGCCCCCGATGGGCATAGCTCCAACCCAAAAGATCCTTCATACCGGGATGACCGCTCCGTCCCCGGACGGCCAGCACCCAGAGCAGCGCCAGAATCAGTATACTTACAAGCAGCGTCATCTATGGTTCCTCCTGAGAATCAATCGTCTACGTCAAAGGCTTCCAGCCCTTTTTTCGCTTCCACCTTGTTGTCGCCGTGCTTCACAAAGCCCATGGTGACAAAGGAGGCGAAGACAAAAATGGCGGCGTAGGGGAACAAGGTCTTATAGTCCACATGCTCCAGCAGCCAGCCCGCCACGATGGGGGTCATAATCTGGGCGGACATGGAGAAGGTGTAGTAAAGGCCGGTAAACTTGCCCACCTCGCTGCCCTTGCACATTTCAACAACCATGGGCAGGCTGTTGACATTGATGGCGGCCCAGGCCATGCCCACCAACACGAACAGAACATACAGCACCGGGCTGAAGGCGTTGGACAGCATGGTGTACACAAAGGCAGCAAAGAAGCTGCCTGCCAGTAGCAGGGTACCGAAGCGGATGGTTTTCCGGCGGCCGACCTTACTTGCCACGTTGCCCACCGGGATGTAGCTGAGGATGGCGCCGGCGGTGGCGATGGTCAGACAGGTGTTGGCCTGCCCCAGGGTCATATGCCAGGTGCAGCCGGCGTAGACGGAGAACCAGGTGGTGACGCCGTTGTAGCCGATGAACCACAGAGCGATGGAAGCAAGCAAAAAGCCCAGGCTCCGCTTGACCTCCGGGGGCAGCGTCTCGCCGCTTTCCGTAACCGTGGTCAGGTTGTCCTCGGGGTGGGCGTCCTCGTAGCGCTTCTGCTCCGCCACCAGCTTGGGCTCGTTGACCCAGAACATCACGATGGCCAGCGCCAGCAGCATGATGCTGCCCACGATGGCAAACAGAGGCAGGTAGGAGACGTAGACCTCGGCGCTGGTTTTATACAGGAAGGTGGTGATAATCAGGTAGATGATCCCGCCCAAAGCGCCCATCAGGTTGATAATGGCGTTGGCCTTGGAGCGCAGAGGCTTGGGGGTCACGTCGGGCATCAGTGCCACGGCGGGGCTGCGGTAGGTGCCCATGGCGATGAGCAGCATGCCCAGACTGATGATAAAGCACACCAGCTTCCAGGCGGCGGGGGCGGCGTGGTAGCTGTCGGTGAGGATGGGCAGCGCCATCATCAGCACAACGGCAGCCAGGGTGCCAAAGAGAATGAAGGGACGGCGGCGGCCTAACCGGGAGGTGCACTTGTCGGACAGCGCGCCGAACAGCGGCAGCAGGAACAGCGCCAGAATGTTGTCCGACGCCATGACGACGCCGGAGACGCTTTCGCCGATGCCGAAGGTTTCGGTGAGGATTTTGGGAATCAGGTTGTCGTACATCTGCCAGAAGGCGCAGATGGACAGGAAGGCAAAGCCGACCAGAACGGTGCGTTTGGTGTTGAGCTTCATTGGGAAGCCTCCGTTTCCTTTGGTTTCCCTTATTATAGAAGGTTTTCCCCGGAATGTCCAGAGCTTCCCGTGGGGCGCAGGAAAAATCTGTGTAAAATCCGCAGACTGTGAATGAATCGTAAACTTTCAGCTTGGATTTGGCAAAGACCCGGAAAACGACTTGCGCATTTTTCCGGGGATGGTATAATGAACGGGAAACTGTGCGGAGAAAAATCCGGCGGCATGGTGCGGGGAAGTTTATAAATGCAGAATGCTGAATGCGAAATGCTGAATGAAGGTGTCCGCTTCGCGGACAGAATTGAAATCATTCCTGCAGGAAATACCTCAATTTTGCATTTCGCATTGCATTCAGCATTCTGGCAGCCGCCCGACAGATCATTTCAGGGAATAATCGAGGTAATTCGGAATGAAAAAAATGCTTTTTGTGATGAACCCTTTCGCCGGGCTGAGGCGGGCGAACCGGCATCTGACGGATATTCTTCTGACCTTCAATCAGGCGGGCTATGAGGTAATCACCCATATGACCCTGGGGCAGGGCGATGCCGCTGAGGTGGTGGAGCGGCATGGAAAGGACATGGATCTGGTGGTCTGCTGCGGCGGCGACGGCACCCTGAACGAGACCATCACCGGCTTGCTCCGCGCCGGAGCGGATACCCCCATTGGCTACATCCCCGCCGGCTCCACCAACGACTTTGCCGCCAGCCTGAACCTGTCCACCAACATTCTGAAGGCGGCCCAGGAGGCGGTGGAGGGCGAGCCGGTGCGCTATGACGTGGGAAAATTCGGCGACCGGTACTTCTCCTACGTCGCTTCCTTCGGCGCCTTCACCAAATCCAGCTATACCACCCCCCAGAACATCAAAAACGCCCTGGGACATACGGCTTACGTTCTCAGCGGCATTACGGAGCTGTCCCAGATCCGCAACGAGCACATCCGCATGGAGATTGACGGGCAGGTGGTGGAGGACGACTTCCTCTTCGGCGCCATCTGCAACTCCACCTCTGTCGGCGGCATCCTGACCCTGGACCCCAAGATGGTGGACATGGGAGACGGCCTGTTTGAGATTCTGCTGATCCGGGCGCCCCAGAGTCTCGCGGAGATTTCCGAGTGCATCCAGGCACTGCAGAGCCAGCAGTACAACTGCGCCATGATCACCTTCCGCAGCGCCCGGAAGGTGCGGATTTACGCCAATCCCGACATGCCCTGGACCCTGGACGGGGAGAAAGAGGACGGCCATGAGATGGTGGACGTGGAAAACCTTCACCACGCGGTTCGGCTCATTCAGAAGAGGGAAAGCTATGATTAACTCCACACTGTGCTACGTTACCCGGGGCAGCGAGGTGCTGATGCTCCACCGGGTGAAAAAGAAAAACGACATCAATAAAGACAAATGGATCGGCATCGGCGGAAAATTTGAGCCGGAGGAAGCCCCGGAGGAGTGCCTGCTGCGGGAGGCGAAGGAGGAAACCGGCCTGACGCTGACCGCCTGGCAGTGCCGTGGGGTGGTGACCTTCCTGAACGACACCTGCGAGGGCGAGTACATGTACCTTTTCACAGCCGACGGCTTTGAGGGGGAGATGACCGACTGCAGCGAGGGCGATCTGCAGTGGGTCAGCCGGGAGTTCCTGGACAGCCTGCCAAAGTGGGAGGGCGACCAGATTTTTCTGGACCTACTGTGGCAGGGCGCGCCCTTCTTCCTGCTGACCCTGCGCTACCACGGCGATACGCTGGTGGAAGCGGTGCTGGACGGAAAGAAAATACGCTGAACAGGAAAACCGGCAGGGAAAGCCCTGCCGGTTTTTTGTAAAAATAAGGAAATCTTAACCTTCCCGAAAGGACTTCCTAAAAATGCTGTGGTATAATGGGGCGGACAAAGGATGTGAGTAGGTTGAAAGCAAAACGAAGAATTCTGATTGCCGCCGCGATTGCGGTGCTTTTGGTGGGGGCGCTGCTGAGTGTCAAACCCGCCTATAACCTCTATCGGGACGTTTCCTTCTACCACGGCGAACGCACGGAGGCGGAAAAGACGGTGAAGGCTTTCGCGGAGGAAAAGGGCATCTCCTACGGCGAGTACCCCCAGCGCCTCATTGATCTGTATGAGCGCAACCCGGAGACGAAGGACTTCGTTCTGAACTACCCCTTCCGGAAGGATACGGGGATCGACCTCAGCGCCTACGCGGGCAGCCAAACTGTGCCGCTGTTTCTGCAGTGGAATCCCATGTGGGGATATGAAAAATACGGTAAGGGCTTCCTCGCGGAAACCGGCTGCGGGCCGACCTGCCTTGCCATGGTGGGGTACTACTTTACGGAGGACGAAAACATGAACCCCCGCCAGATCGCGAAATTCGCCGAGGAAAACGGGTACTATGCTTCCGGCTACGGCTCGTCCTGGACGCTCATCAGCGAGGGCAGCGAGAAGCTGGGGCTGAAGGCCACGGAAATCCCGCTGGTGAAGAAAAAGATGGTGGACGCGCTGAAGGCGGGCAAGCCCATCATCTGCGCCATGGGCCCGGGGGACTTCACCACCACGGGGCACTATATTGTCCTGCGGGGAACGCTGGACGGCGCCTTCCAGGTCAACGACCCCAACAGCGCGGAAAATTCCGGCAGGCTGTGGAGTTATGAACAGATAGAAGGCCAGATCCGGAACCTTTGGGTGATGGAGAAAGCGTAAA
>CAMAKJ010000096.1 GCA_945836055.1 uncultured Clostridia bacterium
ACCAAAGGCTTCCCCTGGGGGCAATGTCATCAACCTAAGTCTTAACATTTGGAACTAGCCAGCGTAGGGCGGGGGCTTGCCCCCGCCGCGCGGTAGGGTGTTCGTTTTTTTGCCTCGTTTCGGCGAATTCGTACCGGGGTAACCCTCATCCGTCTCGCCTGACGGCGAGCCACCTTCCCCCAAGGGGAAGGCTTTGGCGCGACAAGCGGCGACTCGCCGCAAAAAACTGCGGCAGAATGAAATCTACCGCAGTTTTCATATGCTCAGGTTCCGAGGTATGCCGCTTTGACGGCCTCGTTGGACAGCAGTTCCCCGCCGGTACCCTCCAAGGTGATGCGCCCCGTCTCCATGACGTAGCCACGGTCGGCGGTTTTCAGCGCCATGTTGGCGTTCTGCTCAATCAGAAGCACCGTCACGCCCTGGCGGTTGATCTCCTTGATGATGTCAAAGATACCCCTGACGATGATGGGTGCAAGGCCCAGGGACGGCTCATCCATCATGATGACCTTGGGACGGCTCATCAGCGCCCGGCCCACAGCCAGCATCTGCTGCTCGCCGCCGGACAGGGTGCCGCCTGCCTGCCAGGAACGCTCCCGCAGCCGGGGGAACAGGTCGAACACCCAGTTCAAGTCCTCCGTCAGATCGTCCTTGCGCAGGTACGCGCCGATTTTCAGATTCTCCAGCACCGTCATGTCCGGGAAAATCCGGCGGCCTTCCGGCACCAGGGTGATGCCCCGGGAGACGATGACGTTGGAATCCTTGCCGGTGATGTCCTCGTCCCGGAAGGAAATCTTGCCGGCGGAGGGCTTCACCAGCCCCGCGATGGCACGTAAGGTAGAGCTTTTTCCCGCGCCGTTGGCGCCGATCAGGGTGACAATTTCCCCCTCCGGCACGTCCAGGCTGATGCCCTTGACGGCCTCGATGCCGCCGTAATGCACCTGCAAATCCCGTATTTCCAGAATATTAGGCATCTTCCGCCACCCCCAAATAAGCCTCGATCACACGCTTGTTTTGCTGCACCTCTTTGGGCACGCCCCGGGCGATTTCGCTGCCGAAATCAATGACATAGATATAGTCGGAGATTCGCATAACCAGATCCATGTGGTGCTCGATGAGGAAAACCGTCAGATGGTGCTTATCCCGGATTTCCTTGATGTATTCCGCCAGCTCCTGGGTCTCCTGGGGGTTCATGCCCGCCGCGGGTTCGTCCAGCAGGAGCAGCTTGGGATCGGTGGCCAGCGCCCGGGCGATCTCCAGACGGCGCTGCAGGCCGTAGGGCAGGCTGGTGGCGATTTCGTCCTTGTACTGATCCAGCCCCTGCTCCCGCAGCAGCGCCATGGTCTCCTCCCGCATTCTCGCCTCTTCTTTGGCGTTGGTGCGGAAGATGGCGGAGAACACATTCTGCTTGGCCCGCATGTGCTTGGCAACCAGAACGTTTTCAAACACCGTCATGCTCTTCCACAGGCGGATGTTCTGGAAGGTTCTGGCAATGCCCAGCTCCACCACATGATCCGGAGTGGGGTTGACAATGCGCTCTTTGGCGAACTTTTCGCCGTCGCTGCCCAGATAGTTCTTTTTCATTTTGCCGGTGGGGTGGCTGCAAACCATTGGCTCACCCAGAAACTCCACCCGGCCGTTGGTAGGCTGATACACGCCGGTGATGCAGTTGAAGGCTGTGGTCTTTCCCGCGCCGTTGGGGCCGATGAGCGCCACGATTTGACCCTCCGGCACGTCCAGGGACAGATTGTTCACGGCGACAACGCCGCCGAACTGCATGGTGACATTCTCCATGCGAAGAACCATATTTTCACCCATGCTCTCAGTCCTCCTTTTCCGCCGCGGGGGCCGGCTTTTTACGCTTCAGCTTCTGAAGCAATCCGCCGATGCCCTTCCAGGAAAGTTCCTTCTCGCCCATAATGCCCTTGGAGAAGAACAGGACGATAATCATGATGACGACGGAGAATACCACCATGCGGAAGCCGCTGCGCAGCAGGGGCACCTTGAAGGAGCCAATGTAGGTCTCCCGATCCAGGAACCGCAGCCACCACTCGGAGCAGGCCACGTACAGGAAGGTGCCGATGACGGAACCGGAAATGGAGCCAATGCCGCCGATAACCACAATCAGAAGAATCTCGTAGGTCATGGTGGAAGTGAAGGCCTTGGCCTGGGCGTTGGCCACATACATGGCAAACAGCCCGCCGCCAACCCCGGCAAAGAAGCTGGAAATGACGAAGGACAGCATTTTGTGCTTGAACAGGCTGATGCCCATGGCCTCCGCAGCCACTTCGTCGTCCCGAATGGCCTTGAACGCCCGGCCGTAGGAGGAGTG
This sequence comes from uncultured Clostridia bacterium, assembly GCA_945836055.1. Taxonomy (GTDB): domain Bacteria; phylum Bacillota; class Clostridia; order Oscillospirales; family Oscillospiraceae; genus Faecousia. The sequence goes on from CAMAKJ010000096.1 coordinate 2,330, forward strand.
AATCAGCAGCACGATCAGGGTAATGCAGACAATCGACACCAGGAACGGCACGAAGGTGCTCAGCCGCAGCACAACCTCACCCGACGCGTTCTTGATATTGAAATCGGAGAAGGTGGGGAAGTTTTTAATCATGTTGGCGCCGTTGGTAATGGGGCCAAGGGTCTGCCACTGGAAAATGGCACGAAGAATCTCAGCAAAGCCCAGGGTGGCAATGGCGAGGTAGTCGCTCTTCAGCCGCAGTACGGGCATGCCGATGAGGGCGGCGAACAGGGCAGCAACCAAACCGGCCAGAATCAGACCCACCAGCACCGCCAGAATCAGAGACACACCGCCGCCAAAGCCCGCATTGCCGAAGATTCCCTGAAAAAGATCCATCAGGGAGAACTTCACAGCAGAGCCGCCGTACAGGTAATACACCTGATCCTTAGCTGCCATGGGCACGGTCAGAATGGCATAGGTATAAGCGCCCAGCAGCATAAAGCCTGCCTGGCCCAGAGAGAACAGGCCGGTAAAACCGTTTAAGAGGTTCATGGAAACCGCCAGCAGAGAGTACACTGCGCCTTTTTTCAGCACAGTAAACAGCTGGCTAGTGGGAGCGAAGATGGCGGGCAGGCCCGGAATCAGGTCGCTGAGGTTTTCCAGCAGGACAATCAGCCCCAGCAGCACGGCAATGGCAATCACCGCGGCAAAGCTGCCCTGATGATTCGTTTTCTGTTTCAGCATATCCGGCACCTCCTTAGACCTTGTCCGTGGCCTTTTCACCGAAGAGACCGGTGGGCTTGAAGATTAGAATGAAGATGAGCAGGGCGAAGGTGAAGGCGTCGGAGAACACGGAAACGTTCCACGCCGAGGGCAGGCCCTTGATGATGGTCTCGCAGATACCGATGATAAACGCACCGATCACCGCGCCGGGAATGGAACCGATACCGCCGAACACCGCCGCGACGAAGGCCTTCAGTCCGGGCATGGCACCGGCGGTGGGGGTGATGGCAGGGTAGGTGGTAAAGTACAAAATCGATCCCACCACCGCCAGGGCGGAGCCGATAACAAAGGTCATGGAAATGACGGTGTTGATCTTGATGCCCATGAGACGGCTGGTTTCAAAGTCCTTGGACACGGCCCGCATGGCCATGCCGATTTTGGTGTGGTTGATCAGCTGGGTGAGCAGTGCGATGAGCACCAGCACCAGAATCGGCGTGATAATCACCACCAGCTTTGTGGACGTACCGACGATATTGACGGTCTTTGTCAGAAAACTGATGGTGGGGTAGGTCATGGGCTGGCCGCCGGTTACATAGGTCGCAGTATTCTCCAGCAGGTAGCTGACACCGATGGCAGAGATCATAACCGACATTCTGGGGGCGCTGCGCAGGGGCTTGTAGGCCGCTCGCTCAATGAAAAAGCCCAGTGCCACCGTCAGCACGATGACAATGGGAATCGCAATGTAAATGGGAACCGCCGCGGAAACGTAAATGCCCAGCAGGCCCGCGACCATAAACACATCGCCGTGGGCAAAGTTAATCAGACGCAGAATACCGTAAACCATGGTGTAGCCAATGGCAATCAGGGCCAGCTGACCGCCAAGAGAGATACCGCTGAGCAGAATGGATACGAGATATTCAGCAGAAATCAGTTGTTCCATGCAGGAAGCCTCCAAGTTCTATGTCCTTTCAGCCGCATCCTGTAAAATACGACTGTTGGCGGGGGCATGGCGCCCCCGCCAGAGCTGTCAGATGTGGCTAAATATCAGTTGGCAGAGCCGGTGGGTTCGGTCTCCTCTGCTTGGACAGAGCCGGTCTGGACGGTTTCCAGAACCCAGGTGCCGTTGGCGGTATCCGCAGTCTTGATGTACGCGGTGTCGCGGACGGCGTCGCCCTGCGCATCAAAGGCGATGGAGCCGGAGACGCCGGTGTAGGTCACGGAGGGCAGAATCTTCATCAGCTCAGCCTTGTCGCCGCTGCCGGCCTTCTTCATGGCCTCCAGCGCCACGAAGTAAGCGTCATAGCCCATGGCGGTCACAGCGGAGATGGTGTCGTTGCCGCCGTTGGCAGCCAGAGCCTCGGAGCTGTCGTTGATGTAAGCCTTGATGCCGGAGTCAAACTCGGGAGAGCCGCCCTCCTGATAGAAGGTGGAGACGTACAGCTGCAGGTCGGTGCCGGCGATGGCTTCCAGGACCATGTTGTCGTCCAGGGTGTCGGAGCCCAAGAAGGGAGCCTCAATGCCCAGGGAAGCGGCCTGCTTGATGATCTGAACGGCGTAGGCAATGGAGACGGGGGTAAAGATGACATCCGCGCCCTCGCTCTTGGCCTTGTTCAGGTAGGAGCCGAAGTCGGAGTTGCCGGTGGGGAAGGAGTCGGTGATGACCTTGCCGCCGGCGGCCTCGAAGACCTGCTTGAAGAAGGCGATCAGGCCCTGGTCGTACTCGTTGCCGCTCTCGCCCAGGCAGTAGGCGGTCTTGGCGGAGAACTTGCTCATGGCGAAGTTGGCCAGAACGTCAGCCTGGAAGTTATCCAGGAAGCAGATGCGGAAGTAGTAGCTGTTGCCGGCGGTGACGTTGGGGTTGGTGCAGGTCACGCCGATGGCGGGAATACCGGCCTCTTCAAACTTGGGGCCGCCGGCCATGGAAACGCCGGAACCGTAGGAACCCAGGACAACGGACACGCCCGCGCTGACCAGAGAGGAAGCGGCGGAGGGAGCCTTGTCCGTGGAAGAACCGTTGTCGCCGTAGACCAGCTCGATCTTGTAGGTCTCGCCGTTCAGGGTGATTTCGGGCTCCTGGCTGTTGGCGTACTGCATGCCCAGGATTTCCTTCTTGCCGCCGGAAGCGGAGTCGCCGGAAGAGGGCTCGAACACGCCGATCTTGATGACCTTCTCACCGGAAGCCGCGCTGCTGCCAGAAGAGGCGCAGGCGCACAGGGACAGCGCCATGCACAGAACCAAAATAACCGAGATTACTCTTTTCATTTTCTTATCCTCCATTCCGAAAAACGTCCATCCGTATATTGCGGACATTTGTTTTTCTAACATGGAAGATTATACATGAATCCGTTTCGAAATACAACTGTGATTTGCTATGGAAATCCATGCAGGATCGGCAGAAATTTATGCAAAATTACCAAAAACGCAGCCGCGGGAACGGGAGAGTTTCCGACTGCCAATGGAGCTGCCCGGTGTGTTTTTCCCGGGAATCCATATTCCAAACCCGACGTATTCATTCCATAAAGTGGGCGGAAGCCAGAAAACCCACAAGGGCCCCATCCGGTGGGGAATATCAGCGGCTGCATTTTTTCAAAACGATTCTTGCGGAAGTGATGCTCAATTCCTCCATGGAGTATTTGGAAGCAAAGTCGTCACAGATGGGGAAGCGGCTTAGCTGCTCCTGCCAGTTCACGGGTCGGGAAACCGTCTCTTCGACCACTTTAAACCCCGCCTGGCGGAAAAACCGGAGAAAATCCACATGCCGCAGCCGGTTCACATAATGCAGTGGAGAGTTGTATTTCCGCCAGGCCGTCTCCGTGTATCTGTAGAAGTGGTAGGGGGTAATGGATTTGTCTACATCGTAATAATGATCCGAATAACAGATGTACAGCGAGATAACGCCGTCCCGTTTCAGGACGCGATAACACTCTGCCAGGATATCCGGGATCAGCTCCGGCGCAATGTGTTCGAATACTTCCTGGGAGTAGATATAATCGATGGATTCTGTCTGCATGCCGGTGCTTCTGGAATCCCCGGGCACCATCAGATCAATCCCGTATGCATCCCGCAGAATTTTCTGAACATCGCCGTCCGGGCCAATCAGGGGGGCCTCCTTCGGGATACGGTGATCCTCTTTCATATATCCGAGAATCGAATTGACCAGCTCGGCACGCACGTGGGGATTCACATCCAAAGCCTTAATGTCCGGATACCCGAAGGAATGGAACACCAGAGCCATGGCCAGATGCCAGCCGCAGCCGATCTCATAAACCACTCCCTGTTCCCGGGAACCGTATTTCCGAAAAGCCTCCTGATGCGCAAGCGCCTGGGCGAGCTTCTTCTCATAACGCTTACGGGAAGGCGGCAGCGTTCCGGACAGGTTGCGCTGCGCCCAATAGTTGATTTCCTCACCCCAGGGAAAGAGCCCAAATACCGTCTGGGCAAGACATTTCATCCGGAAATTCATAAAGCCTGTATCCCTCCTTATCTGCGGCGTGAACCATCGGTATGACTTGATTTTACCGGCAGCGCCGAATGGCGGTGGACGCCAGGGGCGTCGGGGGCAGAAAAACGGGAAGCACATCACCGGATTTCAGCCAAGTGTGGATGTGCTTCCCTTTTCTTTTTGCGATTGTGGGGGTTTCCCGCTTACTTCAGGCTTTCCTCAACAGCAACAGCCACGGAGACGGTCATACCGACCATGGGGTTGTTGCC
>CAMAKJ010000097.1 GCA_945836055.1 uncultured Clostridia bacterium
ATGGGCCAAATCAAAGTCACCAAGTGTCCCATTGCGGGGCTGTATATCATCGAGCCCGCCGTCCACGGGGACAGCCGCGGCTACTTTATGGAAACCTACAACCAAAACGATATGCACGAAGCCGGGCTGGACATGGTTTTCGTACAGGACAACCAGTCCATGAGCACCAAGGGTGTGCTCCGTGGCCTGCATACCCAGCGGAACCATCCCCAGGGCAAGCTGGTACGGGTCATCAAAGGCCGGGTCTTTGATGTGGCCGTCGATCTGCGCACCGGCTCCGACACCTACGGCAAGTGGTACGGTTTGGAGCTGTCCGAGGAAAATAAAAAGCAGTTCTACATTCCGGAGGGCTTTGCCCACGGCTTTCTGGTTCTGTCCGATACGGCGGAGTTCTGCTACAAGGTCACGGATTTCTACCATCCCAACGACGAATGGGGCATCGCCTGGAACGATCCCACAATCGGCGTCGTCTGGCCCGGGGTCGTGGGGCAGTACCGGGGCAGCGCCAGCGCCGAGGGCTATACCCTTGCCGACGGGACGCCGCTGAAGCTCAGCGACAAGGATCAGAAGCTGCTGCCGCTGTAACGCGGCGGCACCAGGGAGGATACCAATATGATGAATGTCGATTACCAATACCTCCGCCCGAAAAAGGCGGAGGCTCTGAAAGCGTGGTACGCAGAACCCTTTCAGGCTTTGGAAAATCCGCAGGTCTGGCGGGGCAAAAACGCCACCATCCTGCCTCTGCGCCGGGACTCCAGCTTCGGCCTGCTCTTCGGCAAGGGCGGTGTTGTGGATGCGGACGGGAACTATGTGGACCTTTCCTGCATCCCTGGGCGGGTTCAGTACGCATATCCCTTTGAGAAACCCGAATACCGGGATGAAAAGGTTGTTTACTGTGGATACCTGGTCAACCACTGGGGGCACTTCCTTATTGAGGGCGTCACCCGGCTGTGGTACTTCCTGGAAAACGATCCCACCGTTGACAAGTATGTGTTCTTCCTGGATGAAAACGAGGAGCGGGAAATCAAGGGGAATTACCGGGAATTTTTCCGGCTGCTGAAAATCTGGGACAAGCTGGAAATCATTAACCGCCCCACCGCCTACCGGGAGGTTGTCGTCCCAGAATTGGGCCTGCATATGCGCACGTCATACACCACGAAGCTGCTGGCCGTCTTTGACACGGTGGCAGGAAATGTGCTGGCGGATTCCAACTGGGAAACGCCGGAAAAAATCTATTTCAGCCGAAGCCAGTTTCAAAAGAGCAAGGCTTTTGAATCCGGCTTTGATACCCTGGATAACTTCTTTTCCAAAAACGGCTACACCATTCTCTACCCCGAGAAGGTGCCCCTGGACCGGATGATCTACTACATCCGCCACGCCAAAGTTGTGGCATCCCTGTCCGGTTCCCTGCCCCATAATATGCTGTTTGCTAACCCCGGGCAAAAGGTGGAAATCGTAGAACGGCTGGTAATCAGCGATGATAACCAAACCGACGTGAACCGGATGCTCCAGCTGCAGGTCACCTACATTGACGCCAGCATTCCCCTCTATCCTGTGGACTTTGTGGGTCCTCTCATCATGGGCTACACCGACTGTCTGCAGTGCTTCGCCGCTGATAATGGCTATGACGCCCCGGATGTACAATACCTGACAGCAGCCCATGACAAGCGCTGCTTTGTTAAGTACATGAAAGCCTACGAAGATTTGTATAACTACAACTGGTTCATGGCAGACTGGTATGCGCCCTTCGCCCCCTCCCTATACGAGGGTTTTCAGGCTGGGCAGGCATACTTTGGGGATTACCTCAACCGAAAGAAACCCTACCGCTGGTATCACTATTTCCAGTTCCATTATTGGAAGCAGTTAGTCAAGCGTCTGCTGAAAAAATAGGGTAGAAGAAAGGATCGTTACGGTATGTCAACAATTCAAGTGTTAAAGCCCAAATTTCACATTGACGAATGTTTGGCCCAGGTACGGGAATGCCTGGAGAAGGGCTGGACAGGCTCCGGCTTCAAAACCGTCGAGTTTGAGACCAGATGGAAGGAATACACAGGGCACAAGAATGCCTGCTATCTCAATTCCAACACAGCTGGTCTGCACCTGGCCGTGAACATTCTCAAGCGCCACTACGGCTGGCAGGACGGAGACGAGATCATCTCCACCCCCATCACCTTTGTCTCCACCAACCACGCCATTATGTATGAGAATCTGAAGCCCTGCTTTGCCGATGTGGACGAATATCTGTGCCTGGATCCGGCGGATGTGGAGAAGAAGATCAACGACAAGACCCGGGCGGTCATGTTTGTTGGCTACGGTGGACGGGTCGGTCAGCTGGATAAGATCATCGCGCTGTGCAGAAAACACGGCCTGCGCCTGATCCTGGACGCCGCCCATATGTCCGGCACCCGGGTCAACGGTGTCGTCCCCGGCACCTGGGACGGGGTGGACGTGGCGGTATACTCCTTCCAGGCGGTAAAAAATCTACCCACCGGCGACAGCGGTATGATCTGCTTCGCCGACCCGGAGCTGGATGCCCAGTGCCGTATGGTCTCCTGGATGGGCATTAACAAGGACACTTATGCCCGCACAGGCAGTGAGGGCACCTACAAGTGGAACTACGGTGTCGACTACCTGGGGTACAAGTACAACGGCAACGCCATCATGGCTGGTATCGCCCTGGCTCAGCTTCCCTACCTGGACGAGGAAAATGCCCGTCGCCGGGAAATCGCAGCCATGTACGACAAAGCTTTTTCCGGCAACCCCAGCATTCAGATCATTGGTGCCCCCTACGCGGACGAGTGCTCCTACCACATCTATGAAATCGCAGTCCCAGACCGGGAGGCACTGCTGTTGGAGATGGCAAAGAACGGCATCTATGGCGGCGTTCATTACCGGGACAATACGGAATTCTCCATGTACACCTATGCCCAGGGCACCTGCCCCCATGCCCATGCGATCTCCCAGCATCTCATCACCATGCCCCTTCACCTGTATCTGACGGACGAAGACGTGGAAAAGATCATCTGTGTGGTCAACAACTTTGTGAAATAACAGAATGTGCTTATCTGGATAACTCAGCAAAGCGGTAAATTGTAATTTGCAGGGGTGTCGGGCAAGGCTCCTCTCTCAGGGGAGCTGTCAAAGCGCAAGCTGTGACTGAAGGGGTACGCAAAGAGTTTACTTTGCAAACTCTTCGGTGATTTACAAAGCAAATCACACACCCTTCCGACCCGCCTTACGGCGGGCCACCTCCCCTTGCAGGGGAGGCTTTGGCGCACCAAACTACGATTTATCCCAATGGCTGAGTTAGGCCGATATGCACATAACAAAATATACGTCTCTCCGGCTATGCCGGGGAGACGCACATAAAACAGGCTCCGGGAAATTCCCGGAGCCTGTTTTGCATCACTCTTTGTTAGCCTTCTCAGCCTTCTTGGCAGCTTTGGCCTTAGCCTTGGCTTCCTGGGCCTTCTTGGCCTCGGCCTTGGCGGCTTCCGTGGCGGTCTCGTTGGAGGAGATGGACCACTTCTCCAGTTCCATACGGACCTGGTCGGCGCTGGTCTCGATGACGATGCGGCTTTCCTTCACGTCCACAACGGTACCCACGATACCCCCGATGGTGGTGATCTTGTCGCCCTTCTTCACGGCGCTGCGCATCTGCTCAGCTTCCTTCTTCCGCTTATTCTCAGGACGAATCAGCATGAAGTAGAAGATGGCGATCATCAGCACCAGCATAATCAGGGTACTGCCCATGCCGGCGGAACCGGTAGCGGTCAAAACAGTCATTGGAAAAACTCCTTTAGTATTATTTCCAGTCCATTATACCATTGATTGCGTAAATTGCAAGAGCTTTTAGATTCTTCTTGCCAGTTTTTCGGAATACTCCCGCCGGAATTCGGCGAAACGTCCCTCATCCAGCGCCTGACGGATTTTTTCCATCAGCTTGTTGTAAAAATACAGATTGTGCATCACCGCCAACCGCATGGCCAGCATTTCCTCCGCCACAAACAGGTGGCGGATATAGGCCCGGGAGTAGCGGCGGCAGACGGGACAGTCACACTTGGGGTCAATGGGACTGTCATCGGTGATATATTTGGCGTTTTTCAGGTTGATGGCGCCCTCCCAGGTAAAGAGCCTTGCATGGCGGGCGTTCCGGGCGGGCATCACGCAGTCGAAAAAGTCTACGCCCCTGGCCACCGCCTCGATGATGTTGGTGGGGGTGCCCACGCCCATGAGGTAGCGGGTCTTGTTCACGGGCATGTGCTCTTCCACGGCCTCGATGATGTCGTACATTTCCTCCGCCGTCTCCCCCACCGCAAGCCCGCCGATGGCGTAGCCGGGGAGATCCAGGTCGGCAATGCGTTTCATGTGGTCCACCCGGATGTCGGCGTAGGTGCCGCCCTGGTTAATGCCCCAGAGCATCTGCTCCCGGTTCACCGTATCCGGCAGGGCATTTAAGCGGGCGTTTTCCGCCTTGCAGCGCTGGAGCCATCGGTAGGTTCTGTCCACGCTTTGCCGGACATAATCCCGGGGCGAAGGATTCTCGATGCACTCGTCAAAGGCCATGCAGATGTCGCTGCCCAGGTTGGACTGAATCTGCATACTCTCCTCCGGCCCCATGAAAATCTTGTGGCCATCGATGTGGGAGGCGAAGTACACGCCCTCTTCCTTGATTTTCCGCAGGGAGGACAGGCTGAACACCTGAAATCCGCCGGAATCCGTTAGGATGGGGCCGTCCCAGGTCATGAATTTGTGCAGGCCCCCCATTTGCCGCACCACAGTATCCGTGGGGCGCAGATGCAGGTGGTAGGTGTTGGAAAGCTCCACCTGGCAGCCGATATTCCTCAAATCCTCGGCGCTCAGCGCTCCCTTGATGGCGCCCTGGGTGCCCACGTTCATGAACACCGGGGTCTGTACGGTGCCGTGGGCACAGGTGAATTCGCCCCGGCGGGCCTTGCCTTCCGTTTTCTTCAGTTCAAACATGCTGCCGCTCCTTGTACATAATGTAAGTCCGGATCTGCTCCGTTACGCCGGTGGGCATTTCGTGCTCCATCTCAAACAGGTAAGAAAACCCACATTTCTCAATGACCCGGGCGGAACGGGCATTGCGCAGAAAATGGCCGCAGGTCACAAAGTCATAGCCCAGGGTATCCAGGCAGTAGGCTGTCACGGCTTTCAGGGCTTCGGGCATCAGCCCCCGGCCCCAATAGGCCTTATTCAGGTCAAAGCCGAATTCCCTGCCCCGCAAAGTGGGATCAATGGGATATTTCTCCCAGGGGCGGGCCTGCACGGAGAAGGTGCCGACCATCTGCCCGGTCTGCTTCAGCACCAACGCGAGGGTCTCGTTGTCCCGGACGTGCTTGTCCAGGAATTTACGCATTTCCTCCTCGGTTTTGAAGCGGGGGCAGCCGCCCATGTCCGCAATCTCCGGTTCGCTGGCGATCTTCCGTAAATCCTCCCAATCCCCTTCCCCGATGGGCCGCAGAAGCAGCCGCTCCGTTTTCAGTTGGACGCCGGCGGCGTCAAAGGGGGCCGTCGTCCTCAGGGGATTGTACCGGATGTACAGCTTTGTGATTTCCGTTGTGCCGTATCGGGTTTCGCAGGTTTCATCGGACAGATACCGGAAGCCGCACTTCTCAATCACCCGGCGGGACTGGCGGTTCCAGTCAAAATGCCCGCAGGTCAGAAAATCGAAGTCCAGCTCCCGGAAGCAGTAATCGATCACCGCTTTTACAGCTTCCGGCATCAATCCCCGGCCCCAGTAATCCTTGCTGAGCACATAGCCGATTTCCCGGCCCTGCAATTCGCTCAAAATCCCGGGGGTTTCCTCCCGCGCCTCGAGACCGAGAGAACCGATGACCCTGCCGTTTTCCTTCAGCTCCAGGGCGAAGGTATGTTTTCCCGCAATAAAGTGCCCCAGAATCTCCCGGGATTCCTCTCTGGACTGGTGGGGTGTCCACCCCGCCATCTGGCCCACGCCGTCCACACTGGCGTATGCGAAAAAGTCCTCCAAATCCCTCTCCCGCCACGGACGCAGAACAAGGCGCTCCGTCTCGAGCTGTACATTCGTAATATCAACAGGTGCGTTCATAGTCTTTCCTCACAGAATACACATGGCATCTCCAAAGGAGAAAAACCGGTACTTTTCCTTCACCGCTTCCTCGTAGGCGTTCAGCACGTGCTCCCGTCCAGCGAAAGCAGACACCAGCATCACCAGGGTGCTCTCCGGCAGGTGGAAGTTGGTAATCAAACCATCCATGGCTTTGAAGGTATAGCCGGGGTAGATGAAAATATCCGTCCACTTACTCTTGGCCTCGAAGGTGCCGTCCTCATTCACCAGAGATTCCAGCGTCCGGCAGGAGGTGGTGCCCACGCAGACGATCCGCCCGCCGTTTTGCCTTGTTTCGTTCAGCATTTTCGCGGTTTCGGCGTTCATCATGCAAAGCTCCGAATGCATGTGATGGTCGGTTACCTCCTCCGCTTTCACCGGGCGGAAGGTGCCAAGGCCCACATGGAGGGTCACAAAGGCTTCGTTCACGCCCTTTTCCCGGATTTTTTCCAACAATTCCCTGGTAAAGTGCAGACCGGCCGTGGGCGCGGCGGCGGACCCCTCCTCCCGGGAATAGACGGTCTGATACCGCTCCTGATCCTGCAGCTCTTCCTTGATATAGGGCGGCAGGGGCATTTTGCCCAGGCGCTCCAGCACCTCCAGGAAGATGCCCTC
>CAMAKJ010000098.1 GCA_945836055.1 uncultured Clostridia bacterium
ATATGGAGATTGCCAGCGAGTTTATCACCATGGCCTCCCACCTGATGCTGATTAAAACGAAAATGCTGCTGTCCGCCGCCGAGGCCGCGGAAGCGGAAAGCGAGCTGGACCTGCTGCGCCAGTCCCTGGTGGAGCGCAAACGGAAGGAAGCCATGGAACAGATCAGAAAGGCTGTGGCGGAGCTGGAGCCGAGGAACGAAATCGGCCGGTGCCTGTTTTCCAAAGAGCCCGAGCCTCTGCGCCGGGATCAGGGCTACCGCTACCAGCACGAGGTGATCGACCTGCTCCGGGCGCTGGATACCATCGCCGAGCGCAGCCAGCGTCAGCTGCCGCCCCCCACCGCGAATTTCCGGGGCATCGTGGGCAAGGAGCCTTACCCCATCGGCAGAAAGACCGGCGAGGTGCTCCGCCAGCTGCTTCTCCGGGGCGTGGAAAGGCTGAAAAATCTCTTTCGGGGCAGCCGGAGCCGGTCGGAGATTGTGGCGACGTTTCTCGCCATTCTGGATTTGTGCAAGACCAACTCCGTGACGCTGGAGGACGATATTAACGGCGATAATCCCAACGTCCGGCTGCTGAGAGACGACGGAAAGGAGTGACCCCATGGAACCGGAAGAACTGCAGCGCGCCATTGAGGCCATTCTCTTTGCCGCGGGAGAACGGATGGACATCACGCGGCTGTCCGCGGCCCTGGAAACCGACCCGAAGGATGTGGAAGCCGCAGCCGACGAGCTGGCGAACCGGTACGCTTTTGAGCGCCGGGGCATCCGTATTCTCAAGCTGGAAAAGGGCTACCAGATGGTGTCCTCCGGGGAAATGGCCGATTTTGTGACCAAGGCCCTGGAAACCCGGAAGCCCCCCAAGCTGTCGTCGTCTCAGCTGGAAACCCTGACCATCATCGCCTACTACCAGCCGGCGACGAAGGCCATGGTGGAGCAGATTCGGGGCGTGGACAGCGCCTACAGCGTGGCGGCGCTGCTCAATAAGAAGCTCATCGAGGAGGCGGGGCGCTTAAACGTCCCCGGACGCCCCATTCAGTATAGAACCACCCCGGATTTTCTGCGCACCTTCGGCCTCAGCTCCCTGGAGGAGCTGCCGCCCATTGAGAAAATCACCTTCGGCGAGCCGGTGGAGCTGCCCCAGCAGCCCCAGAGCGGGGAGGAAGGGTAAATGGGCTGGTGGATCGCGCTGGGGGTTGTGCTCCTGCTGGCCATCCTGCCCCTGGGCGTCAGCGCGAAATACGACGGGGGAGGCGCGCTGCTTCGGGTCATCCTCGGCCCCGTCCGGCTGACCCTGTACCCGCGCCGGAAGAAAGAAAAAAAGGAAACGGCAGAAAAAGAGGAAGCGGAACGCCGGGAGCAGCCAGAGAAAAAGCCGGAAGCGGCTGCTTCCCAGCCGACCAAACCGGAGCCGGCAGCGCAGCCGAAGGAAACCGGCGGGAGCTTCCGGGATTTTCTTCCCCTGGTGAGAATTGCCCTGGATTTTCTGGGGGATTTCCGGCGAAAGCTCCGGGTGCGCAATCTGGAGCTGAAGCTCATTCTGGCAGGAGACGACCCCTGCGATTTGGCTGTGAATTACGGCCGCGCCTGGGCGGCGGTGGGGAACCTTCTGCCCCGGCTGGAACGGCTGTTTGTCATTCAAAAACGGAACGTGGAGGTTCAGTGTGACTTTACCGCGTCCGAAACCCTGGTCATTGCCCGGCTGGATCTGACCATCACGCTGGGAAGCCTGCTGAGCCTGGCCGTGGTCTACGGCATCCGGGCTCTGCGAGAATTTATGAAACTTCAGAAAAAACGAAAAGGCGGTGCTACCCATGAGCCAGATTCCCAACATGCTTGAAAGTACCATTCAGAAGATTCGCGAGATGGTGGACGTGAACTCTGTCATCGGCGACCCCATCTCCACCCCCGACGGGGTGACCATCATCCCCGTATCCAAGGTCAGCGTGGGCTTCGGCGGCGGTGGTATGGATTGCACCAAAAAGGCCAACGCCGGCAACGATCCCTTCGGCGGCGGCGTGGGCGGCGGCGTGAAGGTGACGCCCATCTGCTTCCTGATTGTCAAGGACGGCAGCGTGCGTATGATGCCCGTGGCGGCGCCGGCCAATACCACAGCCGACCGGATTGTGGAGATGGTGCCGGATACCCTGGACAAGCTGACGGCGTATCTGGATTCCAGAACCCAGAAAAAAGAGGAATAACCGCATAGCTTTTTCCTTCTCCGGGTAAAATAGACCCGGGTGAATGGAAATGAGACGTTTTTTCGCCGGGACGGCGGCTGCGTTGCTGGCCGCCGTCCTGCTTTTGCCTGTGCGTGCCCAGGCCATGTCCGCGAAGCGCGCGTATGTGGTGGACGCGGTGAGCGGGCGGGTGCTGTTTGAGAAGAATCCCACGGAGCGGAGCTTGATTGCCAGCACCACCAAAATCATGACGGCGCTGATCGTCTGCGAGCAGTGCAACGTCCTGGACCGGATGCGGATTCCCAAGGAGGCGGTGGGCATTGAGGGCTCCTCCATGTACCTCAGGGAGGGGGAGGTGCTCACCATACAGGAGCTATTATACGGGCTGATGCTCTCCTCCGGCAACGACGCCGCCGTGGCCCTGGCGATTTACTGCGGCGGGACTGTGGAGGGGTTTGCGGAGCTGATGAACGACAAGGCCCGGAATCTGGGCCTCACCGGAACCCATTTTGAAAACCCCAACGGTCTGGACAGCCCGGGCCACTACTCCACCGCCCGGGATCTGGGGATTCTCGCGGCGTATGCCATGGAAAACCCCGTTTTCCATCAGACCGTCTCCGCGAAAACCGTCAAGGCCGGAGACCGGTATCTGACCAACCACAATAAACTGCTGTGGCGGGTGGAGGGAGCCGACGGGGTGAAAACCGGCTTTACCAAGGCAGCCGGGCGGATTCTGGTGTCCAGTGCCACTCGGGATGGACGGCGGATTATCGCCGTCACCATCGACGATCCCAGCGACTGGCAGGATCACGCTGCCTTCCTGGAAGAGGGCTTTTCCCGTTTTTCGGTTCAGCGAATTGTGAACAAAGGCGACCGGGTGGGAACGCTGGAGGTTGTCGGCGGCCAGTCCGGGCGTGTGGCGGTGCTGGCGGCGGAGGATTTTGACTATGCCGTGGCGGCGGATGAGCGCCCCTGCCTGGCGCTGCCGGGGGCCGGCTTTGTCTATGCCCCGGCTGTGGAAGGCGCGGACGCGGGCTGTGCCTATGTGCTCATCGGCGGCAAGGCCGTGGGAAAATTCCCGGTCGTCTACGGCGCGACCATCGAGCAGACGGTCACGGAGAAAAAGCCCTTCTGGAAGAAGCTGCTGCATTTGGAATCATAGGGGAGAGAAGCCCATGAAGGAACGGTTACAGAAAATAATCTCTGCCCGGGGCGTGGCCTCCCGGCGAAAGGCCGAGGAGCTGATCCTGGCGGGACAGGTGACGGTCAACGGAAGCCCTGCGTCCCTGGGGGACACCGCCGACCCGGAAACCGACGAAATCCGGGTGGCGGGCCAGCCCCTGCCATCCGGGGAGCGGCATGTGTACATCCTACTGAACAAGCCCCGGGGCTACATCACCACCCTGTCCGACGAGAAGGGACGTTCCAACGTCACCCAACTGGTGGCGGACTGCGGCGTGCGGGTCTATCCCGTGGGGCGGCTGGACATGGACTCCGAGGGGCTGCTCCTGCTGACCAACGACGGCGCCTTTGCCAACGCGCTGGCCCATCCGAAGCATGAGGTGGAGAAAACCTACGATGTCTGGGTTACGGGCTACACCCCCGGCGGAGAAGCCCGGCTGGCGCGGCCCATCACCCTGGACGGCTATACCATCCGTCCTCCAAAGGTGCGCCTTCTCAAGGCGGAGGGAAGCATCGCCCGGTTCCGCGTCACCATCCACGAGGGACGCAACCGCCAGGTGCGCCGGATGTGCGAATCTGCCGGAATGCACTGCACCCGTCTGCGGCGGATTCAGGAGGGAGGCCTTTCTCTTGGACCGTTGCCGGTGGGGAAGTGGCGGTATCTGACGGAAGAGGAAGTCAAACGGCTGCAGAAATAAACCCTGCAATTTTTTCGAATGTCTCTTGCAAAAAGCCCCTCTTTCTGCTACCATAGAAACCGCCAAAAATGAGATTCAGTGCCGCAGGGAGGCAGCTATGCGTTACGATATTTTATCCACCCTTCGGGAGAAGGAGCCCACCTTTTCCAAGGGTCAGAAGCGGATTGCCCGCTATATTACCGAGGCCTATGACAAGGCGGCTTTTATGACCGCCAACCGACTGGGCAAAACCGTGGGCGTGTCCGAATCCACCGTTGTCCGGTTCGCTGTGGACCTGGGCTTCGACGGGTATCCCAGTATGCAGAAGGCCATGCAGGAAATGGTGCTCAACCGCCTGACCTCGGTGCAGCGCATCGAGGTGGCCAACGACCGCATCGGCGATCAGGACGTGGTTTCCATGGTTCTGAGGACTGATATGGAAAAAATCCGCCAGACGGAGGAAACGGTGAGCCGGGAAGAGTTTTCCGCCGCCGTCAACGCCATTCTGAAGGCCAAACGGGTGTACATATTGGGCGTGCGCTCGGTGGAGCCCCTGGCCAACTTCTTGGGGTATTACCTCAACTACATGTTCAACAACGTCCATGTGGTGTCCGGCTTTGGGGCGGGGGAGATGTTTGAAAAGATCGTGGGTGTGAACAGCAGCGACGTGGTCATCGCCTTTTCCTTCCCCCGGTATTCCTCCACCACCACCAAGGGCGCCCAGTACTGCCGCAGCGCCGGCGCCACGGTCATCGGCATCACGGACAGCAAGCTGTCGCCTCTGGGCAGCAGCTGTGACCATGTCCTCGTTGCCAAGAGCGATATGGTGAGCCTGGTGGATTCTCTGGTGGCGCCGCTGAGCATTGTCAACGCCCTGATTGTCGCCATTGCCGCCCGGAAGGAAAAGGAGCTTTCCCAGACCTTCGCCAATCTGGAGCGGATCTGGGAGGAATACGACGTTTACGAGAAGCGGGTGGACGGCTGATGGGGTATGATGGAATCGTCATCGGCGGCGGTCCGGCGGGAATGTTTGCCGCCATCACGGCGGCCCGGCAGGGACAGCGGGTGCTGCTGCTGGAAAAAAACGACCGTCCGGGCAAGAAACTGCTGATTACCGGAAAAGGACGCTGCAACGTCACCAATGACTGCTCCGCCCAGGAGGTTCTGCAAAACGTCCCCCGGAACGGACGGTTTCTATACAGCGCCATGACGGCCTTTCCCCCGGAGAAAACCAAGGCGTTCTTTGAGGAGCGGGGCTGCGCCCTGAAAACCGAGCGGGGAAACCGGGTGTTTCCGGTGACGGACAAATCCCAGTCCGTTCTGGACTGCCTGGTTTCTGAGCTGAGGCGGCAGCGTGTAGCGGTGCAGACCGCCCGGGCGCGGCATATTCTTGCGGAGAATGGGCATGTTACCGGGGTGGAGACCGGGAGCGAAACCATACGTGCAAAGTGGGTCGTTCTTGCAACCGGCGGGGTATCCTATCCCGCCACCGGCTCCACCGGCGACGGCTATGAATTGGCCCGGGCGCTGGGACATACCATCGTTCCGGCGGAGGGAAATCTGGTTCCCCTGGAAACGGCGGGCGCCGACTGCCCCGACATGCAGGGCCTCAGCCTGCGCAATGTGGGCGTGAAGCTGGTGAGCGCCAAGGGAAAGGTGCTCTACAGGGATTTTGGGGAATTGCTTTTCACCCATTACGGCGTCTCCGGCCCCACGGTGCTGTCCGCTAGCTGCCATCTGAAGGGGGAAGGCTGCCGCCTGGTGCTGGATTTGAAGCCCGCACTGGAGGAAGGAAAGCTGGAAGCCCGCATTCTAAGAGATTTGGAGCAGTACCGGAACCGGAGCATGGAAAACGCCCTGGTGGATTTGCTGCCCCGGAGCATGATTCCCGTGGTGCTGCGGCGGCTGGAGATTTACCCTGCCCTCCAGGCCAATTCCCTGACAAAGCAAAAGCGCCGGGCGCTGGTGGAGCTTCTCAAGGCGTTTTCTATGGAAATCACCGGAAAACGGCCTGTGAGCGAGGCGATCATCACCAGCGGCGGTGTGAAGGTTTCGGAGGTTGACCCCAGAACCATGGAGTCGAAGCGGGTGGAAGGCCTGTACTTCGCGGGGGAAATCCTGGACTGCGATGCCTATACCGGCGGCTTCAATCTGCAGATCGCCTGGGCAACGGCCTATGCCGCGGGCATGGCGGCCGCCGAAAAAACAGGCATTGACAAACGGCCTGTCCTGTAATAGAATATGCCAGAGAATGTAGATTGCCGATAGGAGGAAATATCCATGTACGAGAAACTGGTTAACTATGCAGCCAAGCAGCTGGAGCTGGACCCTGCCGAGATCACGCCGGATTCCACCTTTGAGAGCCTGGGCATTGATTCTCTTGACATCGTGGAGATGATTATGGATCTGGAGTCCGAGCTGGGCGTGGAGCTGGATCTGGAGGATCAGCAGATTACCACCTTCCAGGAGCTGGCGGATTTCATCGAGTCCAAGCTGAACTGAACCAAACTTTCATATTTGCCTTGCAACGCCGTCCGGCTTATAGCAAGGTCGCACTAGTCGGGGAGATAGCGGTGCCCTGTACCTGCAATCCGCTACAGC
>CAMAKJ010000099.1 GCA_945836055.1 uncultured Clostridia bacterium
GGAAATACATCGAAACACGCTCAACGAAAGAGCGGTCCTATGTGCGATACAGCAAGGGAGAGAAGGTTGTCCATACCGTAAAGCCTGTCCTCGGACAGAAGGCATCCCACAACGGCAATGTGGTCTATTCGTTGGATTTCCATGTTACACCCCATCAGCTCAGGCACACATATATAACAAATCTCATATATGCTTCCGTCGATCCTAAAACTGTCCAGTATCTCGCCGGACACGAGAACAGCAAAATAACGATGGACATCTATGCAAAGGTAAAGTATAATAAACCAGAACAGCTTGCATCTGTAATCCATGACGCATTTAACTAGGTCACTATGGTTATATGGGCTAGAAAAAACGCCGATTATCAGATGGGCTAACTGATGGGCTAACCAGAATTTGGACAACCAAAAAAGTAAGGAATACCAACAGGTTTTTCGTTTTTTGCAAGAAGTAGTACGGCCTCAAAGCCGCCCGTCGCGCTCCCCAGTTCTCCAAGCGTTAAACTTCATCAAAATGCGTCAAAATCCCCGGAAATCCAAGATTTCCGGGGATTTTCATATAGTTTTGACGGATTTCGAATCCGTCCGCCTTGATTTATGCCCCCATGATCCCTTATCGTTGGCAGTTTCCTTCTGCCGCAGAAAGCGAGTCGCCATCCCCTTTCGGGAATGTTCGGTTCGTTTTGTCCGCTGCCAAAGCAGGCGCGGTTTGCCGTTTCCCCGCATTTTTTCTGCATCGTCAGAAATGAATGGCTCCCTTTCTGCAGGCCTCAGCGCATTCCATACAGAGAATACACTCCGTGCCGTTTTTCCGGCTGCGGGATGGGTCCGTGATATCCACATTCATGGGGCAGACACGTTTACATTCTCCGCAGGAAACGCACCTGGTTTTGTCCACTTTTATGCGGAGCATGGAAAAATAGCTTGCTGGCTTGAGAAAAACTGTGACCGGGCAAACATACTTGCAGAAAGCCCGGTTGTCCTTCAGCGCCAAAGCCAGGGCAATCCCCACACCGTAGTACAGGAGGTTTCCTGCCAAAAAGCACCGGAACATGATCTGCTCCTTATGCCTGACACCCAGCAGAAACAGCAGCAGCACATAAGCAAGTGACAGGCTAAACAGGATATACCGGATAAACCCCAGTTTTTTTCGTTCTCTGGGGCCCCGTTTATAGGGAAGCAAATCCAGAATCATTGCCGTCCAGCATGCATAGCCGCACCAGCCGCGTCCGAAAATCAGAGGGCCAAAGATCTTCGCAACTGCGTAGTGGATTGTGGCCGCTTCAAAAACACCGGAGAATAAGTAGTACCAGAAGCCCTCAATCTGCATGTTTTCCCTGCAGATCAGGCCCAGATACACCAGCATGTACAGTCCTACCAGCAGCTGCACAACACGTCTTGCATGGACGTATTTTCTCTCGTACAGCGCAAGCCCGAAGGCGATGGCACCGCCGATATAGCCGAAATTGAACAGGTAAAACAGGTTCCCGGCGGCCCGCCACAGAATCACGCCTATTGCCAGGAACAGTGCCAGCATCAGAAACGAAGCGGCATATTTTTTCAAATGCATCATAAACAATCTCCAGTGCTCAACCGCAGAACGCTCATCCGTCCTATGATCTTTTCACGGCGGAATCGGGAATATTATGCCATATCCTGCATCAGACTTCAACCTTTTTCTCTGGGCAGGATGCTTTTTTCGGTCTGGAACGGGTGTGCGGGAAAGCATCTTCCGCACACCCATTTTTCATGCGCAGATATACGGCGTCCGGGCCGCAGGGAGAGCCCTTTCAAGTGCACCGGTTTCCTTCGGAACAGGCGTCAGGACGCTTTCACGTTTCGTGCAGATACACCCGGGTCTCGTAGGGGCGGGTGACGAAGCCGCTGCCTTCCAGACTGCCGTCGTAATTTGTCAGCAGCAGCTGCATCCGGTTCAGGTCACAGCCCCTGGGGGGACGGAACCGCACCGGCTTGTCCGTGAAGGAGCAGATCACCAGCAGCTTCTGCCGTTGGGTTTCCCGGGTGTACACATACAGCTTCCCGGAGCCGAAGCAGTGGTCATGATAGCTTCCGTCCCGAACCACCGGAAGACGCTTGCGCAGGGCGATCGCCTTCTTATAGAAATTCAGCAGAGAATCCGGGTCTGCCAGCTCCGTCTCCACGTTGACCTCCCGATAGTTGTCATTGACATAGAACCAGGGCGTTCCCGTTGTGAAGCCGGCGTTTTTCCCGGCGGTCCACTGCATGGGGGTTCGGGCCGAGTCCCGGGAGGCCCGGTGGTACAGCTTCAGCCGCTTTTCCTCCGGCCAGTCCGGCTTCTGGTTCCGGGTCTGGACGTCCTCGTACATGGCGGTTTTCTCCGGATACCAGTTGGTCATGCCGATCTCCTGCCCCTGGTAGATGAACGGCGTCCCCTTCAGGAACAGGTAGCTGACGGCCAGCATTTTGCCGCTCTCCACCCGGTAGCGCTCGCTGCCATAGCGGGAGATCACCCGGGGGTGGTCGTGATTTTCCAGGTACAGCATGTTCCAGCCCCGCCCCTCCAGCTTCCTCTGCCAGGTGGAAAAGGCCCGGCGCAGTCTTCTGAGGGAGAATTTCCGGGGCATATAATCCGAGAAAAAGCAGTCGGCACACATACACTGGAACTGGATCATCATATCGATCTCCCGGGAACCGGGGTCGGCTATATAGTCCAGGGCCTGGCGGGGAGTGACCATGGGCGCCTCGGCAATGGTCACGCAGTCGTAGCCGTCCAGCACATCCCGGCGGAACTCCTGAAGATATTCGTGGATGTGGGGGCCGTGGTTATAAAAGCGGATGCCCTTGAAGACCGGGTACAGGCGGTCGTCCGGCAGCCCCTCCTTCTTGGACAGGAAGGTGACCACATCCTCCCGGAAGCCGTCCACCCCCAGATCCAGCCAGAATTTCAGGATTTTCTTTACCGCTTCCCGCACCAGCGGGTTGTCCATGTTCAGGTCCGGCTGCCGCACGGCAAAGAGGTGAAGATAGTACTCCTGCCGCAGCGCATCCCACTGCCATGCCTTGCCCTCGAAGTGGCTGTCCCAGTTGTTGGGCAGCTTCCCACCGGGGCCGGCGGGCCGCCAGATGTAATAGTCCGTATAGGGCTCGATACGGCGGCGGGATTTCTGGAACCATTCATGTTCGTCGCTGGTATGGTTCACCACCAGATCCATAATCAGCTTCATTCCCCGCTGGTGGAGCCCATCCAGTACCGCCCGGAACGCCTCCATGCCGCCGTACTCCGGAGCGATGTCCATATAATCGGAAATATCATACCCGCAGTCCACCCCGGGGGAGGGATACAGGGGGGAGAACCACACGCCGTCCACCCCCAGCTGCTGCAGGTAGTCCAGCTTTTCGTACACGCCCCAAAGATCACCTATGCCGTCGCCGTTTCCGTCCCGGAAGCTCCGTGGCCAGATCTGATAAAACACCTTGTCCCGATACCATTTTGTATGTTCCATATTTTTTCTCCTTAATTTGCCGGCGTTTTCCTGACAACTTCATTGTAACATGTCAGGCTGATTTCGCCATATGGAAACCTGAACAGTTTTCCCTGCTGGCTTTTGTACATTATTTGCACTTGCAGGGATGGCGGCGAGAAATTACAATAAAACTGCCGCAACCGTTCTGCCATGCCGGAAAGTATGGGAAACAAATCGTTCTGCGCTGCAAGGCCCCCCTCGCCAGTGGGAGCCATCCCGCGCGGGGCAGCGGCAATAAGGAGGCGTATCAAATCCAATGATTACCGTCAATAACGGTGTATTCCACCTGCAAAACGAGGAAAATTCCTACCTTTTCCGGATTATGGACGGATATCCGGAGCATCTGCATTTCGGCGGACGGGTGGAAAGCGGCGACGCAGAAGCGCTGGCCCCCATTCCCGGCTGCGGCTGGGGCGGCAGCACCCTCTACGACGAGCGCTCCAACGCCTGCTGTCTGGACATCTTTCCTCTGGAATGGAGCGGTTCGGGACGGGGCGACTACCGGGAAAGCCCGGTGGAGCTGTCGGTGGAGGGAGAGCCGGTCACTACCGATTTTCGCTTCTCCGGCTGGGAGATTCTGAAGGAGCCCCCCGCCTCGGAGCTGCCGATCTCCCGGGGTCAGGAAATCCTCGCCCTGCGGCTTCTGGACCGGGAAGCGGGACTTCGGCTGACGCTCTGCTACGGCGTACTGCCCACTGTGTTCACCCGCCGGGCAATTCTGGAAAACCTCAGTGGCAAGCCGGTGGTAGTCCGCAAATTCATGAGCGCCTGCACGGAGCTTTCGGGCCGCTTTGCCCTGCACACCTTCTCCGGCGGCTGGATTGCCGAGATGCAGCACAACGTCACCCCCGTGTCCATGGCCAGAATCTGTCTGGAGAGCACCACCGGTGCCTCCTCCAACCGGGCAAATCCCGGCTTCCTGCTGGCCTCCCCCGACGCCACCGAAGCCGCCGGATCGGTCTACGGCTTCAACCTGCTCTATTCCGGCAGCCACTACCTCAGCGTTCAGCGGAGCCTGCAGGGCATCACCCGGGTACTGCAGGGCATCTCCCCCGCCAATCTGGAATGGGCCCTGGCTCCCGGGGAAAGTCTGGAAACCCCTGAGGCCGTGATGTCCTATTCCGGCGGAGGCTTCGGCGGCCTGTCCCAGCGGTTCCATACTTATGTGAACCGGAATCTCATTTCGCCCCGGTGGCAGGGCCGTCCGCGGCCAGTTGTGTACAACAGCTGGGAGGGCTGCACCTTCGACTTCACCGAAGCACGACTTCTGTCCCTGGGGAAAACCGCGGCCCGGCTGGGCTGCGAGCTGTTCGTCCTGGACGACGGCTGGTTTGGCACACGCAGCAGCGACACCAGCGGTCTTGGTGACTACAACGTCAACCTCAAAAAGCTCCCCCACGGCCTGAAGGGCCTGGGCCAGAAGCTGGAGGCCATGGGTCTGGGCTTCGGCCTCTGGTTTGAACCGGAATCCGTCAGCCCGGACTCCGACCTCTACCGGGCCCACCCGGACTGGGTCCTCCGTGACGGCCTGGGCCGGACGGATCTTCTGGGCCGTCACCAGCTTCTGCTGGACCTTACAAATCCCGCCGTTCGGGACTACATTGTGCAAAGTGTTGGCGCGATTCTGGACAGCGCCCCCATTTCCTATGTCAAATGGGACATGAACCGCCATTCCTGCGCCCTGGGCGGCAGGCAGCACGCCTATATTCTGGGGCTTTATGACATTCTGCACCGGATTTTCGACAGCAGGCCAGAGATTCTGCTGGAAAGCTGCTCCTCCGGCGGCAACCGGTTTGACTGCGGTATGCTCTACTTCTCCCCCCAGATCTGGTGTTCCGACGATACCGACCCGGCGGAGCGGCTGCGGATTCAGACCAGCCTCAGCTATCTGTACCCGCCCTCCACCTTCGGCGCCCACGTCTCCGCCAGCCCCCACGCCCAGACCCTGCGCTCCACTCCCCTGTCCACCCGGGGAAACGTCAGCTTTTTCGGCTGTCTGGGGTATGAGCTGGATCTGCATGAGCTGCTGCGCGTGGAGCAGGCGGAAGTCCAGGCCCAGATTGCCTTTTACAAGGCCCACCGCCGGACACTGCAATACGGCCGCTTCTCTCGGGGCGAAACCGACGGCGGCGGCATCCTGTGGCAGGCCCAGACGGAGGAGGAGACGGTGGCCGGCGTCTTCCATGGTCTTCAGCCCGCCGCCCCCGGCTATGAACGGCTGACGGTCTCCGGCCTGGACAGCCAAAAGCGCTACCGCATGGAAAGCCGCCCCCAGCTGCTCCGGGTGGGTGATTTTGGGTCGCTGCTGCGCCATGTGCTGCCGGTGAAGCTGAACCCCCACGGCTTTGCCATCAGCGCTGCGGACAGCCGCTACAAAATGTATGACGGTGCCCAGGCCCTCACTGCCTCCGGCGGTGCCTTCGCCCAGGGGATTCCGCTGGCCCCCCGTTTCAGCGGTACTGCCTACGACCCCCAGAGCCGCACCCAGAGTGATTTCGGCTCCAACGTTTACACCATCAAGGAGGTTTCCCCCGATGAAAAACACTGACCGCCGCAACAAATACTGCTTCGGCCTGGGCACCGTGGGTCGGGATATGTTCTACGCCTTCGAGTCCAGCGCCCTGCTGTACTTCCTGTCCAACATTCTCTCTCTGCCCATCCAGGTCTTCGCGTCCGTGAGCCTGGTTTTGTCCGTCCTGCGCATCGTGGATGCATTGAACGATCCCATTACAGGGCTGGTCATTGACAATATCCACACGAAATGGGGAAAATTCAAGCCCGCGATTCTGCTGGGCGGCGTGGCCTCGGTGGTATTCTACCTGTGCCTGTTCGGCAATATCGGCACCGGCGCAGCCTATGTGATTTTCTTCGCCGTGGCCTATATCTTGTGGGATATCAGCTATGGTATCAACGACATCGCCTACTGGACCCTGCTGCCCGCTCTCACCCAGGATCAGAAGCAGCGGGAAAGCTACGGTGCCTTCGCCCGGATCTGCGCCAATATCGGCATGTACATCATTATGGTGGGCTGGCAGCCCATCACTGCCGCCCTTGGCAATACCCCGAGGGCCTGGATGATG
>CAMAKJ010000100.1 GCA_945836055.1 uncultured Clostridia bacterium
CTCGTCGGGCTCATAACCCGGAGGTCGTAGGTTCGAGTCCTGCCTCCGCAACCAAATCAGTTACCGTTGTTGATACAATTTCAACAACGGTAATTTTTTATTTATTCCCGTTCTGGGGATGTTTTTGGAAGGAAACCGGGGATATTTCGAACATTTCCAGCCATAAGCAAATTGTATGCCCGGATTTGACGCGGCCATGCTCTGAAAAGACAGGGCTTGGTAAAATGACAATCGTTATAAGAATATAAACGATAAATTATTATTTTCTATATACACAGAACCGTCCATGGCTGGGAGTACCCCCAGATATGGACGGCTTTTGATTTATACCTCTGGGACAAAAAGGACAAAAAGGACAGAACCGAGTCGGCAGGATTATCCTTGTTGACCCGGTTCTGTTTCTGGAATATTTCATAGCCGTGTTACGATTTCCTTCCCGTCCTTGAAGTGAAACACCACCCGTTCATCGGCGTGGACGGTGACATGGTCGATGGTGCCGTGCCAGAGTTTTTCGTCGAAGGTCAGTGGCAGGGAATCCAGTTCACCCAGTTCAAACATCATGCCGCCGATGGTGATGGCGTCCGCCTTCATTTTGTCCCGCTGTTTTTGCAGTGCTGCCAGCTTGGCTTCGGTTTCTTCAAAGCGGCTGCACAGTTCGGCGTGGGTGGTACGGTAGGTTTCTTCGGTCACGGTGTTGGCGGCGTTTTCTGCGATGCACAGGCGCAGCATCCCGGTGATGGTGGTCAATTCCTCTTCCAAAGCCTGAATATCCGCATCAATGAAGTCCGTGTCCGTGAGCATCCGCTGGGCATAGCGGAGCCGGTCGATGGCGGCGTCCCGGTCGGAAAGATACTCCCCAAGGGCTGCCAGGTACAGTTCTTTCAGCCGCTCCTCGGTCAGGTGGGGTGTTTCGCATTTGCGTTCCCCTTTGAACTTGCCGTTGCATTGCCAGATAACACGGCGGTAGCGGTCGGTGGAGTGCCAGGTTTTGGCACCGAAAATATCGCCGCAGTCGGCACAGATGATCTTCCCGGAGAAGGGGCTGGTCTGATGGTGCCGGTTGCGGCTGTTTTTGCGCCGTTCCATCTCCACCTGAACCTGCTCCCATTCCCAGGGTTCGATGATGGCAGGGTGGCTGTCCTCCACATAGTACTGGGGAACCTCTCCCTCGTTGATCTTGGTTTTCTTGGTGAGGAAATCCACCGTAAAAGACTTCTGAAGCAGTGCGGAACCTTTGTACTTTTCGTTCCGCAGGATGCTCTCCACGGTGGCTCTCTGCCAGACGGTCTTTTTTCCGGGAGTAGGGATGCCCTCCTCCGTCAGCATGGTGGCAATGGCATTGGTGGATTTCCCCTGAAGGAACTCGCGGTAGATGCGTTTGACGATCTCCGCTTCCTCCGGGACGATCTCCGGCAGTCCGTCGGCACCTTTGCGGTAACCCAGGAACTGGCCGTAAGGGATGCTGACTTTACCGTCGGAGAACCGTTTCCGCTGTCCCCAGGTGACATTTTCGGAGATGCTGCGGCTTTCCTCCTGAGCCAGACTGGACATGATGGTGATGAGCAGTTCCCCCTTGGAGTCGAAGGTCATGATGTTCTCTTTCTGGAAGAAGCACTCACAGCCGGCCTCCTTCAACTTGCGGATGGTGGTCAGGCTGTCCACGGTATTTCGCGCGAATCGGCTCACACTCTTGGTCACAATCAGGTCGATTTTTCCGGCCAGGGCATCCCGGATCATGCGGTTGAAGCCGTCCCGGCGCTTGGTGTTGACGGCGCTGATGCCCTCATCGGTGTAGACCTCCACGAAGTCCCAGTCGGGGTTCTCCTGGATGAACCTGGTGTAGTAATCCACCTGGGCTTCATAGGAGGTGAGCTGTTCTTCGCTGTCCGTGGAGACACGGGCGTAAGCGGCTACCCGGCGGCGAACCCGCTCCTTGGTGGGTGTTTTGGTATGGATATTCAGTGTGGCGGGGATGACCGTAACATTTTTAGCTTTCGGCATGGCGCAGCTTCCTTTCCCGTGTTTTCTCTCCGGCGGCCCGGCGCATTTCCGCTGTCCAACTCTCGGCACGGGAGCGGTCCTGCCACCGCTTCACGGCGTTGGTTCCGTCCTTGAGGGTGAACTCCAGAAGATTATCGTTGTGGGCTGTAATCGCCGTTATTTCGCCCGTATGCCCAACCAGGGCGGCGGTCTGCATCAACTTTTCCTCCGGAATAGCTTTGGAGGGGCAGTAGGATTTGCCGTAGGAATTGTAGGTGGAGCAGATCCAGACCGGTCCCGTGGCGGTGGTTTTGCGGCGGTAGTGTTTGCCGCATATGGCGCAGGTGATAAGCCCCGTGAAGGGGGATGGTTGCTGTGGCTTGGTGGGGGCATACTTCTCTTTTCTCCGCCGGATCTCCGCCTGGACGGCATTGAAAGTTTCCAGCGGGATGATGGCTTCGTGGGTGTCCGAAGCATGATACCGGGGCAGTTCGCCCTGGTTTTTCCGGGTGACTTTGGTCAGATGGTTCTCCCGGAATTTGGTCTGGAGCAGGAGATTCCCGGTATAGGCATAGTTGCGGAGAATTCGTTCCACGGCACTCTTGTGGAACACGCAGCCGCTCTGGGTGGCGTATCCGCTTTCGTTCAGCCGTTTGGCGATGGCGGTGACACCCTTTCCAGCCAGGTAGTCATCGAAGATGCTTCTGACGATCTCCGCTTCTTCCGGGACAATGGCCAGCTTCCCGTTCTCCCGGCGGTAGCCCAGCATGAAGAATCGCCAGGGGATGCCTTCTTCAAAGTTCCGTTTCACCCGCCACTTCTGGTTTTCGCTGGCGGAGAGGCTTTCCTCCTGGGCATAGCTTGCCAGGATGGAAAGCATCAGTTCGCCGTCAGCGGTGGCGGTGTCGATGGACTGTTCTTCAAAATAAACGCTGATGCCCAGTTCCTTCAGCTCCCGTACCGTTTCCAGAAGGGTCACGGTATTCCGGGAAAAGCGGGATATGGACTTGGTGATGATGTGATCGATCTTTCCGGAACGGCAGTCGGTGAGCATCCGCTGGAAGTTCTCCCGGCTGTCCCTGGTGCCGGTCTTGGCTTCGTCGGCGTAAACGCCCACATACTCCCAGCCGTGATGGTGGCGGATGTAGGTGCTGTAATGATCCACCTGGGCCGCCAGAGAGTGGAGCATGGCGTCCTTGCCGCTGGACACTCTGGCGTATGCCGCCACCCGGATGGGTTTGGGCATCCGGGGTGCAAATTGGATTTGTTCTACGGTTCTTGACATGGTATCCTCCTTTGTATCAAGTATCGTCAGCTACATATATTGCTCGTTTCGGAGGATATAGCAAGTCCATATAGTGACGAATTTCAAATGAATATACTGTCCTGTTTCAGGCCGGTTTTCATGGCGAGAACGGCGTTTGCCCGGTCGCGGGTTTGGGCATCCAGCTCTCCCTCCCGGCAGAGATTATCCAGCATTGCGCAGAGTATCCGATACCGAATGAGATCTTCTTGCGTCGGCGTAACAGGGACGGGAGCAGTATTTACGTTTCCGGTTGCCATAGCTGATAAACTCCTTTCCGCAGTATTCGCAGGTCAGATGGTAATAGGCTTTTCGCTGCACCTTCTCCGGGTGGGCGTTCCACCAAGCGTTCCGGCACTTGTCAGAGCAGAAGTATTTGGCCTTTCTGCCCTTCACCTGGAGAATGGGCTTTCCGCACTGGCGGCATTCGACCCGGACAGCATCCTCCGGCGGGTGGCGGCGGATGTAGGATCGAACGGTATTGACGGAGATCTGAAGGGTGAGCGCGATGTCCATGGCGGTCTTGCCACGGCTGCGCATGACATTCAGAATTTCGATTTCATGTTTGGTCATATTGAAACCTCCCGGATTTGATTTTTGGGTAATTCCCCTTTTGAATTTGCGATTTTGTGCGTGAGACCCCACGGCCGTTGTCCGGCGATACAGGCACAGAGATTTGACCCGCCCCTGCCGGGCTATTCGCTCCGAAACTTATGCGAATTCGCGCATGAGGCCCCACGCCCGTTGTCCGGACAAGAAGCCCCGGAGATTATGACCGCCCCTCCCCGGCGAAATCCTCCAGCACAGCTGGATTGGTCAGGTAAACTTCCGAGGGCTTTCTTCCCGCTCCGTGGGCGGGTGGCAGCGGCTTGGCGGCAAGATAGCCGTATTCGCACAGCCGATCCAGCACAGGCTGCAGACTCTCGGCGGTCTTGAAACGGCGGCACAGCCGCATGGCATCCCGGCGGGAGAACTCCGTAAGCCGCTCCCGTTTGATGGCGGAGAGCAGATACTGGGCGTTCTTGTTTACGGCATCGGCACCCATGAGGGAATATGCTGCTTTGGCGTGTTCCAGAAAGTATCTGCCGATGGTAACGGCGTTCTCCATGGTTTCTCTGTCGACAGGGTCGAACATGGAGTCCTTGGGATATTTCATGACGTGCAGAATGCCGCTGATACGCAGGACGGAACCCACGAACTTACCCGCCCAGTCAGGGATCTCTGCCAGGTCTCCTTTCAGTCGGCCTTCCACCTCGTTGAACAAGGTTTCCAGCACTTCCTGGGCACCATCGTCCAGGCTGATTGGCTGCTGCTCGTTGTCGCTGGAAAGAATGGCCTCGATCAGATCCTGATACCTGACTCTGACACCTTCCGGGATTGGTTCCGTGGAGAAAGAACGACTGCCAACGGTAGATTTTGGCATGGAGTACAGGAATCGGGCGGTGAGGCCACGACCACGGAAGGTGTTGTTGCTCATCAGCCCGTTCAGCACCTCTGGCTGCACTGCCAGCACCATGGTCAATGCCGGGTGGATAATGCTCTCGCTGGCTCTGCCGATGCGGTCGACCCGGATGGTATCACCACTGTGACCTTTGAGGAATACATCGATATTCACATTGCGGCTGTACAGGCCGCTGATGATATCGAAGATACCGCCCTCTGCGGAAACCACCGCCGCACAACCGTTGTTCTCGGCCAGAACGGAAGTCAGCTTTTCGGAGGTCACATCGTCCACGAAGAGTCGGAGCGGTTTCACCGGTTCGTATTCGGCTATTTCTTTGGCCTTGTTCTTGATATCCTCCTCGGTAGCTTTGCCTTTGGATGCCCGTTCCACCAGACTGCGCTTCTCCTTTTCCAGCTTGCTCAGTTCCATTTGGCTTTTGACGATTTCCGGGCTGCGCCGTTCGTTTTCCGTTTTTTCAAATACTTCCACCGGGCGGATCATCATGGACAGCACCGAGGATTTTCGCTCTGCCGGGGGAAGGATGACGACCGTGTAGGTGTTGAGGGGTTCTGCCCAGTCCGCATTGCCCCGGATGAAGTATTTTCCCTGGCTGCACAGGGACACAACGCCCAGAGCCTCCACCGCCGCCATATCCACAGAGGTCTGGGTGGATTCCGCCACCGCCAGCACATAGCGGCGAATGACCTCCGGCAATGCGTCCACGGGAAATGTGGGAAGGTCATATTCATCAAAGGGGATGGGCGTGTCCCAGACTACGGGGCCGGTACTGTTGTAAGCATCCGGCGGGATGTATCCGGGCTGGTTACACATTTTGGCATAGAGCCGTTGCTTTCCTGCCCAGATGCTTTCCAACTCCCGCTCCTCCAGGGGTGGGGAGCATTGCTCGGCAGCCTGGAGGAACAGCTCTTTTGCCTCCGGGGTATCGCCGTACCGTTTGATGATCCTGGCTCCGATCCGGGACATGGTGCTGTTACGGCTTCCCTCAGGAATGGCGCGCCCCATGTTGGCAAAAGCCTGTTCGTTCTCCAGGTCATCCAGAAAGGCATTCAGGGTAATCGTGCCGGGATGATAGATGACTTGGGGATCTTCCGTGCCGAACAGGAACCGGGCGGCGTCCATGGCGTTGGCATCGAAAAAAGGGAATGACGTCAGCAGGCGTTGCTTCAGAGCCGTATAGCGGTCTGCGTCCTGCTCCGGGTCAGTGAGGAATACAATATGAAACCGGGGACGGGCGCCTTTCTCGCCTTTTGGCTTCATGTGGTGGCGGCTGAAGTGCAGCACATAGGAAACATCGGCAAAGAGGTCTGCAATATCCTCCGGGGTGACCCAGTCCGCCGGTTCGTCGGAGTGGTCGTTGTCACAGTCCCCGGGCAGGGCGTTGGCAACCTCAAAGTTTGCGGTGTTCCGATAGTTGTTTTTGTACCGGGCGCAGACCATGTCTGTGGAAAAGGCCAGCTTCGCGGAGGCCTCATCCGAGATTTTAACTTCATTGGGATACAGGCAGTTGGCTGCGTTGCCGATGCAATCTGCCGTGTATACGGTGATTGGTGTGTTTTCGGCCATGGTGATCACTCCTTCCTTAGTTTTTCTTGTTCAGCCAATCATCCAGCGCAGAGCGTGCAATGAGCCACCGCTGTCCCACACGGCGATATGGAATGGCTCCGCTCCCCAGCA